>NZ_JBAUSA010000066.1:0-3210 GCF_049581465.1 Caballeronia sp.
CACCAAAGAAAACATCATCCCCGACGATGCGACGCTCAAGCTGAACGTCCGAACCTACGACGACGACGTGCGTGAGTACATACTGTCCGCGATCCGGCGTATTTGCTGCGCCGAATGCACTGCCTCCAATGCGCCGAGGGAACCTGAGTTCACCACGCTAAGCAGTTATCCGATGACCGAGAACGACACGCAAGCCACCGCGCGTATTGCGCATGCGTTCGAGGCGCAGTTCGGCGAACGCGCCTACGAAACTCGTCCTGCGGCGGCAAGCGAGGACTTCAGCATATTTGGCCGTCGCTGGAGCGTCCCGTACGTATTCTGGATTGTCGGTGGCACGGATCCACAGGTTTATGTGAAGGCGAAGGCGGACAAACAGATCAACCTCCTGCCCAGCAACCATTCTCCGAAATATGCACCGACCTTGAATCCCACGTTGAAAACGGGCCTGCAGGCCATGTTGTGCGCTGCAGCGGAGTGGCTCTGTAAAGGGAAAGTCTCTACGTGAGCGGACATGCGCTGTTTCTCCTGCTTGATCTGGTCGGCACGTTCGTGTTCGCCATCAGCGGGGCCGTGGCAGCGAAACAGCGCAATCTCGACCTGTTTGGGGTTTTTGTTATTGCGTTCGTGGTCGCATGCGGGGGCGGCATCGTGCGTGATGTGTGCATTGGGGCGGTACCGCCGGCGGGGCTGTCCAACTGGCGCTATCTGGTTGCCGCCATGGTCGCTGCATTGATGACTATCGTCGCCTACCCTCAAGTGAGGCGGTTGCGACAACCGGTGCTCTTCTTTGACGCCATCGGCCTCGGGCTGTTTGCGGTATCGGGCGCCCAAAAGGCGCTTGCTTACGGCCACAATGCCGAAGTCGCGATATTGCTGGGGGTGACGACTGCCGTTGGCGGAGGAACCTTACGCGATGTGCTACTTGCACGGGTACCCGTCATCCTGCAAAGGGAGATTTACGCATCCGCGGCACTGCTTGGCGCGGCAATCCAGGTCGCCTGCGAGCAACTTGGCCTGTCACAGTCCTGGACGCCCTGGGCTGCAACGTGCGTGTGCGTGGGCTTGCGCCTCATGTCGCTGCGCTTTCACTGGCATCTCCCCACCTTCGCTAGCGGCAATGCCGGAAAGCCAGGGTCTGGCCAATGACGATCCCCGATGACAGGAGTTGCCCAAGAACGTCAACGCTAAAGGCGCAGCGGCTTTTCGAAAATACTAGCGACGAGATTGTTGCTCTGGCTGATCGGTATGTTCGCTATCAAAAGCGAGCATCAAGGGAGATCGTTGTGAGCTACGGGGATCCAGATTCACCCCTTGTGCTTGTTATTTCGGGGCGGTTGCAAGTATCAAGCGTATCGGAAGATGGGCATGAGACCGGTCTTGGTCAGATTAAGGCCGGTGAGTCCTTCGGCGAAAGTGCAATCGTTCTGGATACCCCCATAGCTGCGTCTGTAGTTGCGTCAACGAGCGTCGTCGTCGGCTTGATTGGTCGCGTCCAGGCGCGCAAACTGTTTTGCGACCATCGCGTCTCAGTTGCTCTGCTCGCGATTCTTTCCAACAAACTCCACCGCGCCGTTTGCAGTCAGTCAGCGCTGTCAATGCCGCGCGCGTATGCGCGCGTCTTCGCGGTTATTGACGCAGTCGTGGCGGAGAATGCGGGCGATGCGCGTCCGCTGATCGAGCTTCCGAATCAAGCGTCCATAGCCATCGCGGCAAACGTAAGCCGTGAAACCGTCTCCCGTGCAATGAAACTGCTCATACAGCGGGGGGCATCGTAAAGGAGGGACGCCACGTTCGCATTTGTGACCGCAGCGTGTTCGCAAAGTTAGCAGTAGACGACGCGCTTCGATAGTGCGTGCATCGGTTGCCGCAACATCGGCTTGCAGCTACGGACTTGACGCCGCAGCTCCGGCCTTCTTCCCAGCGCTCTGTGCCGTCTCCGGATAGTCCGGGTTGTACCCACCCGGCCGATAACCAGCTGCCTCAAGTCTCTTCAACTCAGAATTTTTCTTTGCGCGCGCCACCTTACGTGCGGCCTTCCGCTCGGCCTTCGTCATTGAAGCGGGATTGGATGAGCCGCCCGGCCCGATAGCTGAAGCAGCTTCGGTTGTTCGAGCGACGTCGGCTGTCTGCACCGAAGCTTGCGCAACAACACTTGTGCACAGCAGGGTTATTGAACCAATCACGGCCAAAGCCGTAACGCGAAAATAATTCATGGTTTTGTCTCCCTCGCAAGAATGGATCTGCTGCGAGCGGGCGGTATGTCTTCGCCGCCACGCCCTGCAACGCTGTGGTATGTACGTGCCGCTATTGGGGTTGCGCATGCCGCGCCGTGCGCGCAGTGTCCGGTTCCCGCATACCCAGTCCAGCGATGAGCAAGCCTGCCACCGCGGCCCCAAATGCAATTTGCAGAATCGATGAAATCCCGGCGTGTTGCGCCACTCCGCCAGCCACGGCAGGTGCGACTGCACCGCCGATGATCTCTCCGAGGCCGACGATCACTCCCGTCGCCGTAGCACCCAGTTCAGACGGCACCGACCCGCTGGCAAAGGGACCAACAGTGACGCAGATGGTTCCAGCAATGAACAGTGACACGAACGTCAGCACAACGAACAGCCTCACGGGATCAGCCCCGGTATGCATCAGCAACCATAGACCGACAACCTCAAGTATCAGCGCGGCCACGATCACGGGCTTGCAGCCAAAACGGTCCGAGAGTGCCGGCAGCACCACGACGCCGACGCACGACCCGACACCCAGCCCGGACAAGACCAGCCCCATCGAGCCCATCCCCAACTGCAAATAATCGGTCAGGTAGCTCGGCAAGAACGCCGACAGCACGACAAGCCCCGATAGCGAGCAGAGCATCAGCAACGTACCGAACACGACATTCCGATAGCGCAGCACGTCGAACCACGGAGCTGACGGAGCACTTTCCGTTGCCCCGGCCGGCGCATCTGCGCGAAGCGACTTCGCGAGCAACGCCGCTATCACGAAACCCGGTACGGCGACGATGCCAAAGATCCAGTGCCAGCTCGGTACAAGCTTCAGCATCCCGACTGCAATTACGGGTCCGAGCCCCATCCCGATGAGCGGTGCCGCCATCTGTTGCAGACCCACGTTAAGCCCGACGCGGCTCGGTTTCGAAGCCTCCACCGTTGCGACGATACTCGCGGGCACGTACGCTCCCTCGGCTATGCCCATCAATGCACG
>NZ_JBAUSA010000067.1:0-12687 GCF_049581465.1 Caballeronia sp.
CTGTGGACGACCGTTTCGACAGACGAGAACTGCTGTTGCACTTGGGTGATGTGCTGGAGGCAATCAGTTGTTTGGCCAAGGTGGGCCAACCCGCAGCACGCGTTGCTGAACTCGCGCACAGCGAGGATGCGCTTCAAGAATTCGTTTTTCTGAAGGCGCTTGCACCGACGATTACCGCGGCTCAATTCGCCGAGCGAGCGGCGAGCGCATTCTTTCTGTGGCCAAAGGAACTGCTTGAGGAGCAGTTGAACCGCCGGGCCCTAGCCTCGACCGTGCAGCACGACCTTTTTGAGGGAAACCCGAACGGCTGGAAGGCGTACGTGACGCTACTGCAGAAGAAGGTGAAGTGGTTCGGGGTAGACCTGCCGAAGATGAAGCGGGACCTCACGCCTGAGGCAGGGCGCAACGCCAGCGAAGAGGCTAGCCCTGTCGAGTCGTCATCCGCTCCGGTCGAATCGGTTGCGGAGTGGGGTCCATCCGACGAAAAGCGGGGATGGCCATGGCCGCAGCCAGGCTCAACATCCTGATCGAAACCGGCGTGTGCAGTGCCAGTACAGAGTCTTGCCACGTTGACGACTTGTATCGAGAACCGGAACACACATCAGGCTTCCAGTCGGCCGGCCGAACGTTTTGACCGGTAGCCATGCCGCGCTTCCTGCGTAAGCGTATTCTGAGGTAAATATTCAGGAGACGACCATGAGCCTTGCTGGCAAGACACTATTCATGTCCGGCGGAAGTCGCGGCATTGGACTCGCGATTGCGCTCAGAGCCGCACGCGACGGCGCGAACGTCGTGATTGCCGCAAAGACCGCCGACGTGGACCCGCGTCTCGAGGGTACGATTTATACGGCCGCTGCTGCTATTGAAGCGGCTGGCGGCAAGGCGCTTCCGCTTATTGTGGACATTCGCGACGAGGACCGCGTAAAAGCCGCAGTTGCCGAGACCGTTGAGTTGTTCGGTGGCGTCGATATCCTCGTGAACAATGCCAGCGCCATTCGACTGACCGGCACACTTGATACACCTGTTAAACGGTATGACCTGATGCATGGCGTCAATGGCAGAGGAACGTTTGTATGCGCACAGGCGTGTCTGCCGCACCTCCTTAATTCGGCGAACCCGCACATCCTCACACTGTCTCCGCCGCTGGTCCACGACGCGAAGTGGTTTAAGGATTTTCCGGCGTACACCATTGCAAAATACACGATGAGCCTGTTCACGCTGGCGCTTGCTGGCGAGTTCAAGGACCGTGGTGTCGCGGTCAATTCACTATGGCCCAGAACTGCCATCGCGACCGCTGCCGTGCGAAACGAGATTGGCGGCGGGGGCATGGTTGCGGCATGTCGCAAACCGGAAATAGTCGCCGACGCGGCTCACTTTATCCTGACGCGCCCCGCTAAGGAGTGTTCGGGAAATTTTTTCCTGGACGACGAAGTCCTGCTCGCTGCGGGTGTTCGGGACTTCGCTCAGTATGACGTGCAGGCTGGGGCTGCATTACAAGCAGATTTCTTTGTAGAGGCGTTGCCGGGAATGCTGCCGGCGGACAATATGACAAGCCTGCGAGGCCCTCGTGAGAATGGCTAATCGCAGGGTCAGGTCAAGCAAAACGAGAAATTTAAGTTGCCAGTCGCGACGGCCGACTGGCCTGTTCACCGTGACGGCGCTAGCGCAATCTGGACACGCCCCCTTCTTCGAAATACATGCGGTCAAGCGATAGCGCCGTGCCGAAGTCTGAAGCTTGCCGCTGGCCCTTGACACCCCAATACTCGACCTGGCCGCACTGGTCCACGACAATGACTTCGCGGGCGCCGCCTTCCAGATAGCTCTTGACCCTCCGGTCGATGTCTTGCGCCCTGTCGCTATCGAGAAGCACCTCGACACAAAGGTCAGGCACGAACGGCACAGGATCGTCACGGTCGAAAGCTTCCCACTTGTCGCACGACATCCAGACAACGTCCGGGACCCTGATGCCAAATGACGGGGTCGTAACGGCTACCGACATGGCGGCAAGGTGACCAATCTGTTCGGTCAGGTGACAATAGACATCCGTGAGCACTATTTGGCGCCTGGCTGACGGGGAGGGATTTGGTATCGCTTCGCCGAGTTCGTCTAGCTCATATCGGTAGTGCCCGACAAGTTCTGCCTTTGGAATGAGGCGATGCCACGCGGCAAGCAGTTCGTAGCGGTCCAGAACAGCAGGTGTGCCCATAGTCGTCTCGCGAGAAAGTGGGCCAAGCGTAAACCCTCGCTTGGAGGCTGACAATCACTAAGTATTTGTGCGTCGCACAAATTACAGCTATGCTAGTCAGCGTCCGGCAAGCGATGGTTTCGTGTCGGCGGCATCGTCCGATGCGGTCCATCCCATACGCTGCGGGCAACCGTAGTCTAATGCTCACGTAGTTTCTCAGATCTATTGTGCAGTGCAGTGGCAATACAAACATGAGACCGCGATTCGGCCTCACAATCTGATGTTTTATGATGTCAAGCAAACCACTGATCGCAAGGTGTGCGCCCCGGCCGCACCACGAATGCCATGCACCCGACTGCCAAAGGATGCGTTGGGCCCGAACGTACGGATCCTGGGGGCGCTCAATTGGCTACCGGCTGACGACAGGAGATCCAACATGAAACTTGACGACGCCACTTTCCGGCGATTGCGCCGTCTCGCTCCGGTTCTCGATGACGTACTCAACGCAGGTGAGGTCGAGCACGCAGACCAGGCGGTGGACCTCGCCTCACTTGCTCAGTTATGCTCACAGTTATTCGACGCATACCACGACCAACACCCGGGCGAGATCGCGCAAGCGCAACTCGACGCCTTCGAGTCGCAGTAACCCACTTCCTCTGGACTGGCGGGCGGCTTCCGTGAAGAAAGAGCAACAGGTTGCACTTGTGACGAATGCGGCGGATTATGCCGGGCCGCCTGCCGTAGCAGCACTGCGCGATGCAGGATTCCGGGTGCTTGTTCAAGATGATTCATTCGCGGACGAGATCGCATGGAAGGATTTCTCGGACGCACACGGTGGTCCCGACCGTGTGAGCGGGAAATGTTTCGAGATGCTGGTCGAAGCCGCATGGGCCGTCACTGGGCGGGTTGATGCCATTGTCAGCAACGACCACTTTCCCGCTATTCATCGGCCCACTGTGGACGCATCATCGGACGACCTGCGGCAGACGCTAGAAAAGCTGGTAGTCCGTCCTTTCGCTTTGGTAAAGGCGGCAATCCCGCGTATGAGGGATCAGGGCGGCGGGAACCTTGTATTAGTGACGTCGTGCCGGACGAAACTGCCGATGAACGGAGGCGCCATTCCCGATGCTGCGCGGGATGCCGCGAATGCGCTGGTTCGATCGTTTTCCATCGAGCTTGCGCCGCTTAACATTGCCGTCAATGCGGTTGCACCGAACTTCCTTTATAGCGAAGCCTATTATCCACGCGCTGTCTTCGTCGACCAGCCAGAGGGTCGTGACTATGTCAGGTCTTCGGTACCGGTGGGTCGGCTAGGCCGGCCGGAAGAGATCGGCGAACTGATTTGCTTCCTCGCATCGACACAGTCCCGGTTTCTGACTGGCGCTGTAATTGACTTTTCCGGTGGGTGGCCTGCGGCTGCAACGAGGCCCGGGAACACCGGCACATGTCCTTGAACTGGGCTGTACGCATATCGAGCTTTCTAGTAGTGCAAGCCGAACGAGAGCGCATGAGTTCTATCTCCGCCATGGATTTGCAGAGGTACGAAAGCGCTTTGTACGGAGCTATGTCTGAACGCTTGCCTTGGGTCGTCGCTAAGCAACGTGTTAGCCCGTTGTCTCGGCAATGCGCAAGTGACCATCTCGACTTGACCATCGCAATCGGGAAGCGGTTGCGATAATCTCCAGCGTGCGCGCCGGTCGGACCGTCGCTGCCGGACAAGTTCAGGAACATAACCGGGGGTTCGTTCACGATGTCTGACCAAAGCGGTAGTCAATCTGTCAGGATTTCTGACCGAACCGGTAGTCCATCTGCATTGCGTCAAGTTGCAGCTTCGAGGCTTTTTCTCGGTGCAACGATTGCGATGTTTCTGTCGGGTCTCGGCGCGTCAGCGGCTGCACCACAGCTCGTTCTGTTCCTGGTGAAGGAACTCGGCGCCTCGCTGCCGTTGGCGGGATTCTATTACTTGACCAGCCTTGCAGCGCCATTCGCGGGGTATTTCGTCGGCCGCTACTCCGATCGCACAGGAAATCGCCTCGGTCTTTTTCGCCTGTGTGCTGCGGCGGGCTTTGTGGGCTGGGCGGGGTTGGCCCTCTCTACTTCGGTCTGGATGCCCTTCATCATCGCCATCGTTTTGCTGGCCGTTTCCGGTGCTGCCACCTCGCAAATCTTTGCGGCTGTCCACGACGAACTCAGCAACAAGCCCGACGACGCAAATGAGAGTGTCGTTGCCATCATCCGTATGGCGCTTACCGGCGGGTGGATCGTTGGACCTGTCTTAGGAGCGTGGGTGGCAGCAACCTATGGCCTGCGCCCCATGCTTTGGATGACCGCCATCTGCATGATTCTACAGATCGCCCCGCTCGGAACGCTGAACCCAACCGTTAAGCTCAAGCCGGCGTCGGCAAGTGAGCACACGCGTCACTCCAGCCTGCGTGCCATGCTTCCATTGCTGACGTTCACAGGACTCTTCGTCCTGGTCTACGCAGGGGAGCCGGTGAAGTACGGATTCCTGCTGATCTACATGCAAGAACACCTCAAACTAAGTCCGGCCGTACGGGGAGCGGTCATCGGGATACAGCCATTCATCGAGCTACTCATCATGCCGTTCAGCATCGGGCTGGGCCGCAAGCTTGGCAACGTGTGGTTAATGTGTATCGCGGCGGCCATTGGGGTGTGTGCCAATCTTTGCTTTGCGCTCTGGTCGTCCGCAGCGGGCATGTTCGCCGGACAGATCCTCATGGGGGGTGTCTGGGGCATATTCATGGTTCTCGGCATCATCGTCGCTCAACGCCTGCTTCCCAACGCGGTAGGGACGGCATCGGCAATCTTCATGAGCTCGACGGCTCTCGCCTCGGCGTTAGGGGGCGTCGCGGGCGGGTTCGGGGTCGCGTTCCTGGGCCTTCCCAATGTCTTCCTGCTGCCGGCGCTCTTTGCGGGTATCGCAGTTATTGGACTGGCATTGATGGCACGCACCGAAAGCTTCAAGGTGTATTGATCTCGGCCAGTCTCTTCGCGCGCTTCAGCATCCCGGCTTCAGCATCCCGCTCAGGCAGGCTATGCGGGGCCTCCCAGCGCCCGGACTTCCGTGACCTGAATGGAAGATTGCGGAATCCTCAGGTGAGGGTGATCCGCGAACGCCTTGGCGGCCGTCTCGTGGCTCTCTGCCTCGACGATTGAATACAACATGATGTCGTTTCTCGTGTCCGCGATTCCAGTGGAGGTCACGCCTTTCGTCTTGCCGGCGGCTTCGGTGAACGTGACCATCTCCGCGTGCTCCTCCATCCAGCGTTGCCAGTCGTTGCGCATTTGGTCTTCAGCGGGTTTCCGTGTTTCTGGGTCAGTCTTAGCCCAGTCGCTCATGACCTGCTCCGGAACAAGGTACAGAACCAGGAATTTTTTCATTGCTAGGTGAGCCATAGTGTCTCCTTCATTGCGGACTTAGAGGGTAATGAAAAAGTGGTGGGAGATATTTCTTAGCGCGCATTACCTGCAGCAGGGCGTCACGCTGTCTGGTCTGCGGATCATGCCGGGCCAAAGTACTCATCCAAGCCTCTCCATCACGGCAGCGCAGAATGCGCCACATAGTCGGTATGGTATCAAGCTCACATAGATCCCTTCAAAGCTACCGGTCGTCAATGCCGGGCTCGGGCCGACTAAGCCCGACCGCGTTGGGCCGCGTTGGCCGCTAGTCGCCCGCAAAACGACGCGCGACGCAGCTTTCAAACCATGCACTCGCAATGGGCATCGTGTCGAAAACGCGAGACGGCAGGCACAATACGGGCGATGCCGCCGAACGTCGCCGTGTTCGATATTCGAACGGGCCGATACCGCATCACCGAATTCGCCTCTTCGATGCTTTCATGAACCACACTATCCTCGACCGCCCGGTCCCTCCCGCGCTCACCCCGAACTCGCCACGTTTCCTGCTGTTTCTGATCTGCCTGTTCGCCTCCGCCGGGCAGCTCGCGATCGACATCTACGTGCCCGCGCTACCCGCGATGGCGCGTTTCTTCGCGACTTCGCCTCAGGCAATCCAGTCGAGCGTTTCCGGCTACATGGCGGCCTACGCGTTCGGCCAACTCGTCTTCGGGCCCGTAGCCGATGCATACGGGCGCAAGCGCGTGCTGGCTTTCGGCCTCGTCATTTTCACGATCGGCTGCCTGCTGTCGCTCGCCGCGCCGAATCTGGAGACGTTCCTCCTTGCCCGCTGTCTGCAGGGCTTTGGCATCGCCGCCACTAACCTTCTAGCGAAGGCGATCATCACCGACTCATTCTCCGGGCAGACGCTGATACATGCGTTCACCTACATGGCAATCGCGTGGGGGCTTGCGCCGATCGTGGCGCCCGTGATTGGCGCCCACCTGCAGACGTGGTTTGGATGGCAGGCCTGCCTCGTCTTCCTGCTCGTCTATTCGCTCGTGATGTGGGCGGTGCTCTGGCGTTATCGCGAAACGTTGCTGCGACCGGTGCGCCTGGAACCGCGCACGCTGATGGCAAATGCGGGGAAGGTGCTCTCCAGCCCCGTGTTCCAGAGCTGCTTCCTCGCTCAGGGCCTGTGCTACAGCATCTTGCTCGTATTCAATATCATCGGACCGTTCATGGTGCAGAACACGCTGCACAAGCCGCCGACTTATTTCGGCTACCTCGCGCTCGGCATCGGGATGATGTATTTCCTGGGCGGCCTGTCGAATCGTGTGTACGGCGCGCGTCTGCCGTCCGCGGAACAGCGGCTGTACATCGGTGCGCGCCTGATGGCGGCCACGTCGATTGCGATGCTGTTGCTTGCACTGACGGTCGGCCTGCGCGTATGGACGCTTGCGACACCCGTGCTCGTGATGGGGTTCTGCGCAGGCGCGATGTATCCGACCTTGATGGCCAAGGGCAATTCCCTGTTCCCGCACATAGCGGGCCTGACGAGCGCGATCCTCGGGTGTGCACTGCTGCTTGTGTCGTCAGCGATGATGGGGCTCGCCGGCTTCTTGTCGGTGCAGGCCCTGACGCCGCTCGCGGTGTTCTTCGTGATCCTTGCGTTCGGGGTCGTCTGGATGGTGACAAAACTGCTGCGACATCTGGCGCAACTGCAGCGGGACGCAACCGTGTGCCGCAATGGCAAAGTGGCGTAGCGCGTAACCTGCAGCCGCGCGTCGCGCACGCGAAAAAAGACGATCGGCTATTTGACGAGATCGTCCAGGCGCTCGTCATCGATACCGGCGGGTTCAAGATGGGCCATGACATCGGCTGACTGGAACAGCCGTTGCACCGCTTTTTCTGCGTTGTCTCCGATTGTGTGGCCCTCCTCGACGGTAAGCGACCCGTCCACTTCCACATGAAACTCAACAAAAATGCGGTCTCCGCCGTCTCGCGTCCGGATATCGTGAACGCCTTGCACGCCGGCACAACTCCGCACGGCGGCTTCGACGCGCGCGCGATCCGGTGCATCCAGTTCACGGTCGAGCAACTGAAACAATGCGTGCAGCGCCATGTCTCGCGCGTTCCATAGCATGTACACGGAGATTGCCAAAGCACCAATCGAGTCGGCCCGGGCCCAACCAAGAAAGTGTTCGAGCAGCAGCGCAATCAGAACCGCAATATTAACCGCCACATCCGTAACGTAATGGGCGCGATCGGCGGCAATGGCGGTTGAGCCCGTGCGCCTGACGACGAGCGTTTGCATGCCGACCAGTCCGGCAGCCGCGAGTGAGCTTCCCAGGATCACCCAGATGCCGAATCCTGTCTGGTTCAGCGGCTGAGGAACAACGAGACGCTGAATCGATTCGACGCCGAGCCCGATCGCGGCGCCCGCCAGCAGCAACGCCTGGACGAAGGCCGCAACCGCCTCGGCTTTGCCGTGCCCGTAACGATGGCCGCGATCGGCAGGACGCGCAGCGTAGCGGACCCCCGCAAAGGTCACTGTCGAAGCTACGACGTCTACCAGACCATCGGCGGCGGCAGTCAGCAACGAAATGGAGCCTGTTGCAAGCCAGGCCCAGACCTTGATAACGACCAGCCCCAGCGCAGTCACGAGAGCAACGATGGAGGCCATGCGTCGAAGCGCCCCATCAGACATACGTTCGGCCATCGATTCGACCTTTCTATCGATACTTGAATGGAACCCACACGCAGGTTTGAACGCGTTACCGAGCCGTGCGAGCGTCACCTGCATGCGGTATGGGTCCACGGTATATCCGAAGTGTGGCTTTCGCCAGCGCCACGACGGCCACGCTGTCGATCGCCTTAGACCACTCCCTAAAGACGAAGCAGAGACGAACCCACTCCGCTCTTTCAATAAGCTTTCCATTCGCGGTAATTTGATATACCCCTCTACCCTATTTAAAATATTCTCCCCCTTGGTATATCGGAGCTCATCAATGAGCCACACCATTCGTGAGAAGCATAAGCTTCTTTCAACAGCGTTCGCCGCATCAAGGGGCAGGTCGAAGCTAACGAGCGGGCGCTCGACCAGCAGCGCGACCGAGCTGCTTATTGAAGTCGTTCACAGCTATTTCAAGTAGAGCAGGACATGAGTGATTTCAAAGAGATTCCCGCTTCGTATTCGGTGCCGGCAAGCTTGGCGACCTCGCGGGATTCACAAGTGCCATCGTGCTCGCAATGATTGCAGTACTGATTGGCTACGAGGCGGTGTCGCGTTTCCTGTCCCCCGTTCCGATTCATTTCATAGTTGCCTAAACTGCCGTACGAGCCGACCCGGAGCGGCAATTCTTGCGGGTTGACTGCAACGCGTGTTGCTTGAAAACGGCGATCGATCTGTTGAAGCGGGTAGGGCGCTTGCAATTCTGGCGGTAGTGTCCAAAATTGATTTACCGGGCGGCGGTGTCGCGATATGGGACCAGCGTCAGGAGGGTCTTCATGAGCACCAGCAATGAAAAGCAGGTCGGCGTCGATCGACGCGGTTTCCTGACGGGCGTTGCCGCGGTCGCCGCAGGCGTCGCGCTGCAGGGCTGCGGCGGAGGCGGGACAAGTGGTTCCAACACGCCGAACGGCAGCGCACAGGCGGCTTCTATCGTCGACGTGCCTTCACCCGATGGAGGCGACCGGTATAGCTTGCCACGCCCGGCACTCCCCAACCCGAGCGCCTCCGGTATCGATTTCATCGTGCTGGTGACGATGGAGAACCGCTCATTCGACCACTTCCTGGGATGGGTGCCCGCTGCCGAGGGGATGCCGGCAAACCTTCAGTTCACCGATGCATTCGGCAACGTGCAAACGCCGTTCCTGCTGTCGGCGAATTCATCGTACGGATATCAAGCCTGCGCGTTCCAGGACCCCAACCACAGCTATCAGGGCGGTCGCACGCAAATGGCTTCGGGCGCGATGAACGGCTGGCTGCTCACACCCGATACGAGCGAAGTGCGCGGCGACCTGCTACCTATCGGCTACTACAGCTCCCCCGATCTCGACTTCTTTGCCGGGGTAGCGACCCACTATACGGTGAGTGACTTCTACTTCAGCGGCATTCTGACCAGCACGTTTCCGAACCGGATCTATCTGCACAGCGGGGCCGCCGATCGCCTCACAGACACTACCGATATATCGAGCTTGCCGACCATTTGGGACAACCTGAGCATAGCGAATGTCGGTTGCAACTACTACTACCATGACGTGCCCTTCACAGCGCTCTACGGCACCCGATATCTCGGCATCTCGCATCTGTTCTCCGATTTTCTCTCCAACGCTGCGGCGGGGACCCTGCCACCATTCTGCATGGTCGATCCGCTCTTTGGCGGCGAAGCGCAAGGCCTCTCCGCCGATGATCACCCGCACGCGGATATCCGCAATGGCGAGGTGCTACTCGGACAGATTTACGACGCGCTACGCACCGGTCCGAACTGGAGCCGCACGTTGATGATCGTCGTTTATGACGAATGGGGCGGTTTTCACGAGCACGTAGTGCCTCCTATCAGGCCCATCAGCAACAACGAACTGGCGCTCGGTAACGACGGACGACTCGGCTTCCGCGTGCCTTGCGCATTGCTCGGCCCAAGGGTTCCTGCTGGCACGGTGACTCGCTATCCGTTCGATCCGAGTTCGATTCATGCGCTGTTGCAATGGCGCTTCGGCTTGCCGCCGCTAGGCGTGCGCGGCAATGATCCGGCTACGTTTAATCTGGCCTACGCGCTCGACTTCAGCGATGTACCCCGCACAGATGCACCGGCGATTGCCGTCGCGCCAGGTCCGTTCGGCGGGTTGTGCTCCGGTGCGTCGACGCCTCAGCCCTCCAGTTCGGTGTCAGCAGTCGACAATTCTCAACTGAGCGTCAACGCTACGTCGGATCGCTTTGCCGATCTGCGGGCCAGAGCTGATTCGCTCGGATTCCCGAGCGCTTCGAACTAGCCCAATCCTGGTCACCGGCGAACGTCGAGCGCGGCCTCAATCGCATGCGCGCCGGCACATTGGAATAAGCTTGCTGGGCTGAACGTTTATCTATCGTAGTAGGCAGGTGGGCAGTTCAGCGCGGGCGGAGACGCAAGCAACGTTCCGTCTCGCTGGCACCCAATGACGAAAATGGATCGGCCTTGGGTGGGCGCGTTTCTTGAATGAAAGGAGCACGGCCGATGACATCGATTGGGAACACCGAAGAACGCTTCGGCGTGGTCGCGATCCTGCTCCACTGGTCAATGGCGCTTCTTATCATTGGACTTGCGGCTTTGGGTCTTTACATGGTCACGCTTCCCGATGTCGGTTTCAATACGAAAAAGATCATGCTGATTCTCTACCACAAGGAGGTCGGTTTGCTGGTACTCGTCTTACTCGCCGCGCGGTTGGCCTGGCGTTTAACGCATGTACTGCCGCAATTGGCTGCACACCTGCCTGATTGGCAAAAAATCGCAGCTCGATTCGTCCATCTTTGCTTTTACGCACTGATGTTTGCCTTGCCAATGACCGGGTGGCTGATGTCTTCCGCCGCTGGCATCCCGGTCTCGTTCTTCGGCCTGTTCACCCTGCCAGATTTCCTCCCTCACGACGATTATCTGTTTCAGCGACTCATCGACATCCACAAGTGGTTCGCTTTCGCACTCATCCCTTTCCTATGCGTCCATGTGGGCGCGGCTCTGATGCATCATTTCGTGCTAAAGGACGATACGTTACGCAGAATGCTGCCCTAGTTTGCGTTATCGACCACGAATATGACGAGTTCCCGCAATAGTTTTGCCACGGCCTCATTGGCGGCCACGACTCCTGCGTACGGGTTGCGCTCCAACATGGGTTCACGCACCGACAATTCCTTGGTCGCAATCACCTGATTCGTGGCCTCACGGCTCAGATTAAAACGCATCGTGAGTTGCAGCATCGCGGGCTCCGACGTGAAGTCCTGCTTGATTTCCAGGATTTCGCTGCGAAGCGTGAACGTGTGGCGATCGAAATCAGGGGACGACAGAACGTCGCTGAAATAGTGGGTATGCCGAAGTGTCTCGACGATCAAAGGCTCAATCATCTGCGAGGGTGTTTCCGCCCATTCATTTTGACTGAAATACGCGATCTGATACGCCTGGGTCGTATACGCCATCTGCGTGGTGGCATAGAGCGGCCCGGCCTCGGGGACCAGGACCAACAGGGTGGCGGAGTGAGTCCGCTCGCTCGGCAGGTCGAGCGGGATATCGTTCAGCGTGTATTGTTTTGAGTCTGTCTTGACCGGTGAGAGCAGGGCGCAGCCCGAAAGCGAGACCACGCAGAGCACGACGAAGGTCGCCCTGCTCATGTCGATTCTCATTTTCCTTCCCCCGGTCCGGGTGGCCGCTGCGCAGTTCCGCGAATCACGACTGACGGGTCTCGATTGATTTTGGTCGCTAGGTCAGCGAAAGAGTGGGAAAGATTATCAAGGGAGAACAGCGCCTTGTTTGCTTCCGGCAAGATTTGCGTCTGGAGCGCATTTACGGTGTCGTCGCTCGATTGCAGAAGCGAGTGCGCTTGCGGCAGGATTTGTGTTTCAAGTACTCTCACGGCGTCGTCGCTCGATTGCAGCAGCGGCTCAAAACGACGACTGGCGCGCTCAGTATTCGCAACGATGGAGTTGAGCTTAGTGGTATTTTCTGCCAGCGCTTTGGTTACCTGCTGCAGGCTGTCGGCCGATTGCTTCAACGAAGCGATGGTTTTCGTGTCGAGTAATGATTTCAGCAGCCCGGTGATGACCTGAAAATTTTCGTTGACCTGACTGATCGTCGTGTCGAGCGTCACGACTTTCGACGGTGCCGTCGGTATGACTGGATAAGGCTCGCCGGGCCGCAACGTCAGGGGCCGCGAATTGATGCCGACGTCTTCGAGAGAAATATATACGTAGCCGGTAAACCCTCGTGTCGCGAGTCCGCGCGAGGTAATCGTCGCCACACTGGCCGAAGTAACGGGGGCAGTCTTCTCGATACTCAGCACGATCCGCACTGAATGCGGGTCAACCAGCCTGACGCTCTTTACCTTACCCACCTCGACGCCGTGAAATTCGACCGGCGCATCAGCAATGAGGCCCGAGACCGAATCCTGGGTATAGA
>NZ_JBAUSA010000068.1:0-3258 GCF_049581465.1 Caballeronia sp.
TTGTGGACACTTAAATGTTGGCGGTTAAAACGCGTTTCTTTGCTTCGTTTCTTTGCTTCGTTTCTTTGCGCGTTTTGTTTGCAAAAAATGAAGTTCCGCCCCGAACAGGGGCTAACAGAAATAAGCAAGAAAATCCGACTTAAGCAGAACGACCACGCGAGAAGAAGGACTCCACCCTAACCCACACTCACCGCGAGCAGCACCCCCCAACCGCCCAGAGGCCCCTCCGGGAGCAAAACTTGCGACATGGCAATCCTCATCGTGAAATGGCGTGCGAGAGGGCCATCTTTATAGCAAAATCGACACACGATTCCCAACCGCGTTTCGCTTCGCTGAAAAAAGGAGACTCGCGCCCCTTTCACATCCCGCGTTACATCTGTTCGTCACGCACGTGCCCATCAACACGTTGAGACACGCTGGTAACAGGCCGGTCACCGGCCACAAAACAGGAGGTCGGTATGGAGACGCAGACAGGAAGCCGTACGGATTTGCAAAAGAACACCCTGGCTATCGTGCTTGCCGGTGGTCGCGGCACCCGGCTCGGACCCCTAACCAACAAGCGCGTAAAGCCGGCCGTTCACTTCGGCGGCAAATACAGGATCGTCGATTTCGCGTTGTCGAACTGTCTCAATTCGGGCATCCGGCGCATCGCGGTCGTCACGCAATACAAGGCGCATTCGCTGTTGCGCCATTTGCAGCGCGGCTGGGGGTTCCTGCGTGGCGAGTTCAACGAGTTTATCGACATCTGGCCGGCCCAGCAGCGCGTGGATTCCAGCTGGTATCGCGGTACGGCCGACGCCGTGTTCCAGAACCTCGACATTATCCGCTCGATCGCGCCGGAGTACATCATCGTGCTGGCGGGCGATCACATCTACAAGATGGACTACACGCGCATGGTGCTGGATCACGTCGAGAGCGGCGCCGATTGCACCGTAGGCTGCATCGAGGTACCGCGCATGGAGGCAAGAGAGTTCGGCGTGATGCATGTCGACGAGAATCGCCGCGTGACCGCCTTCCTCGAGAAACCCTCCGATCCTCCCCCCATGCCCGGCAAGCCGGATGTCGCGCTCGCGAGCATGGGCATCTACGTGATCAGTGCTAAGTACCTCTACCAGTTGCTGGAAGAGAACATTGCCGCGTCGCAAACGGATCACGATTTCGGCAAGGACATCATTCCGCGCGTGGTCACGAGCGGACGCGCGATCGCGCATCCGTTCGGCATGTCGTGCGTGACCTCCGAAACCGACCCGAGCGCCCCGGCATACTGGCGCGACGTGGGTACGGTAGACGCGTACTGGTCGGCAAACCTCGATCTCGCATCGACTATCCCGGCGCTCGACCTGTACGACCGGAAATGGCCGATCTGGACCAACCAGGAACAGTTGCCGCCGGGCAAGTTCGTGCGCGATTTGCACGGCCAGCAGGGCGCGATCAATAACCTGCTGGTGTGCGGCGGATGCGTGATCTCGGGATCCCAGGTCGGGCGCTCGGTATTTTCATCGGCGGTGCGCGTGCATTCGTTTTGCCACATTAACGAGGCAGTATTGTTGCCTCAGGTGACGGTGGGCCCGAGTTGCCGGCTGAAGAAGGTGGTGATCGACCGCGGCTGCACCGTGCCGGAGGGGACCGTGATTGGCGAGGATCCCGATGAAGATGCCGAACGATTCTTCCGTACCGAAAGTGGCGTGGTGCTCGTGACGCAGGAGGCACTCAGGCGTCTTGCACAAAAATAACACTGCCCCCGTGTTTCTAATCAACAAGAAATAAGGCCCCTGTGCCGATGGAGAGCCGATGACTCTATGCGTGCTGCATGTTGCAGCGGAGATGTATCCGCTTTTGAAAACCGGTGGCCTCGCCGATGTCGTCGGCGCGCTGCCGCCGGCTCAGACGCAACTGGGCACGAATGCCCGTGTGATCCTGCCGGCGTTTCCCGCGGTGATCGGCGGGCTGACGCAGATCCAGCACGTGGCGGATTTGGGGCCGGCGTTCGGTATCGATAACGTGCGGCTTGAGCGAGGCTTGCTCGAGCCGCATGGAATCGTGGTGTATGTGGTTCGCGCGGATGCATTCTACGACCGTCCCGGTAACCCGTATTTTGATAGCTCGCATAACCAGTACGCCGATAGCGACCGGCGTTTCGCCTTGCTGGGCTGGGCGGCCGCGCGGGTCGCAACCGGCGCCGATCCCGCCTGGAAGCCGCATATCCTGCATGCTCACGACTGGCACGCAGGCCTTGCGCCGGCTTACTTGCGGGCTCACGCGCGCGCGAGTGGCAAGCCGCACGTGCCGTGCGTGATCACCGTGCATAACCTTGCGTACCAGGGTGTGTTTCCGGCCTCCGAGTTCCGCTATCTGCAGTTGCCGGTGGATTTTTTTTCCGTCGATGGCGTCGAGTTCTACGGTCATCTCTCGTTTCTGAAAGCCGGGCTTTTCTACGCCGATCGCATCACGACCGTGAGCCCGACCTATTCGCACGAAATCCAGACGCACGCCCAGGGCGCGGGCCTCGACGGCCTGCTGCGCACGCGCACCCACGACATCAGCGGCATCCTCAATGGTGTTGACCAGACAGTCTGGAATCCAGCGATCGATACGCTCATCGATACCCGGTATTCACTTGCGAAGTTCTCGGGCAAGGCCAAGTGCAAGGCTGCGTTACAGGATCGAGTCGGCCTCGCGCGCGATGACGGTGCGTTGTTGTTTGGCGTCGTCAGCCGTCTTACCGAGCAGAAGGGCATTGATCTTTTGCTCTCCGCGATTCCCGACATCGTGCAGCGGGGCGGTCAACTTGTCGTGTTGGGAACAGGGGACGCGGCGCTCGAAAACGGCCTCAAGAATGCCGCGCAGGCACATCCGCAATCGATCGCCGTGGTGTTGGGTTTTGATGAAACGCTGTCCCACTCGATCATTGCCGGAAGCGACGTGGTCATGGTGCCGTCGCGTTTCGAACCTTGCGGACTGACGCAGTTGTACGCGCTTGCGTATGGATCGTTGCCCCTTGTGCATAGCGTAGGCGGCTTGGCCGACACGGTGACGGATGCATCTTTGGAGAACCTCGCTGACGACGTGTCGACGGGTTTTGTCTTCCACCACTTCAATCGTGTTTCGCTGGTCGCGGCTATCCGCCGTGCATTTGCGCTGAAGCAGCGCCGGCCGGAATGGAAGGCCGTGGTGCGCCGCGCGATGACGCAGGACTTCGGCTGGGAAGCGTCTGCGCTACGCTATGTCGATGTGTATCGGGAACTCGTGGCAATTTAA
>NZ_JBAUSA010000069.1:0-3927 GCF_049581465.1 Caballeronia sp.
GCGAGCGCGAGGCCGCGCGTCGCCGCCGAGTCCGACATGACTCGCGCAAACGGACTTGTCACCGTATGAAATACGCCTTGCGCATGCAGCCAGATCGAGTTGATCGCGGGGAGTCCGCGCGACTCGCGTTCTTCGTTGAGCGGATGCTCGAACCAGGCCATCTGGACCTCGTTCTGCAGTTTCATCCAGGCACGCGAACGTTCACCGGTGCCGGTTTCGTGCGGCAGCCAGATTTCGATATTGCGGCCACTCGCGCGCAACGGCGACGCGCCCGCCAGTGCCCCGAGCTTCGGCCCCGACACATACCAGCGCACCGGCTTCGGCGCCTGGATGGTCAGTCCGAGGTCTTCAATAAGCGGTTTGACGACGTCGAAAAGCGTTCGGGCCTCGTCCTCTTGAACGCCGAGCGTCGCCGGATCGATGAGCACCAGGTGGTCACGCGCAATCCGCACGTGAACGGGCTCCACGCACGCCCAGGTTGCATCGCCGGGCGAACCGCCATCGGCGAGCAACATATAGGGCGCGAGCGGCGCTTCGTCGGCCGACTGTTTTCCTATGCCGAATTGGCCCGCGAGCCAGCGCTCGTGCGGCAAGGTGCGCTGGAAGTCGTCGCCGATAACGCGCTCGTCAATCGTGCCGCGAGCAAGCAGCTTGTCGAGTGCAGGACGCTTGAGGTCGTGCAACGCCATCGTGGCGTCGGCCGCCGATGGCAGCGCAAACGGCAGCAGGAGATGGAGATCGTGGAGCTTGGGCGTAGGCATGATGCTGCGCATTGTATGGCAAACTTCGTGGTTGATCGGCGGCGGCCCGAAGCGTGAATGGGCTTTCGGAACCGGGTCGGGCGCGCGTTTTGCCCCACTGGGCGCGCACGTCACACGCAGAGCCCAAGCCCCATCCGACGAATGCGCGATGAAGATAGAAAACGTCAGAACGTTGAAACGCTGAAAAGGAATCGCTTGAAACTTCCCTACGAATGGCAGATTGGCTGGCGCTATACGCGCGCCGGCAAACGTACTACCGGCAACGGTTTCATCTCGTTTATCGCACTGGTTTCGATGGCCGGCATCGCGCTCGGCGTCGCTGCGCTGATCGTGGTTTTATCGGTGATGAACGGGTTCCAGAAGGAAGTCCGCGACCGCATGTTGTCGGTGCTCGCGCACGTCGAAGTGTTTTCGCCGACCGGTTCCATGCCCAACTGGCAACTGACCGCCCAGGAAGCGCGCAAGAATCCCGAGGTGATCGGCGCGGCGCCTTATGTCGACGCGCAAGCGCTCCTCACCCGACAAGGCGCCGTAAGCGGCGTCGCGCTGCGCGGCGTGGAGCCGTCGCTTGAGCCGGAAGTATCGGATATCGGTAAGGAAATGCGCGGCGGCAAGCTCACGGACCTGGTGCCCGGCGGCTTCGGGATCGTGCTCGGCGCGGATCTGGCGAGCAATCTGGGCGTCGGGACAGGCGACAAAGTCACGCTCGTCGCGCCTGAAGGCACGATTACGCCGGCTGGCATGTTGCCCCGCTTGAAGCAATTCACCGTGGTCGGCGTATTTGAATCCGGGCACTACGAATACGACTCGACGCTGGCGCTGATTTCCATCGCCGATGCAGAAGCGCTGTTCCGGCTGCCCGCGCCCACGGGCGTGCGCCTCAAGCTCAAGGACATGCAGCGCGCGCCCGAAGTCGCGCATCAACTGGCGCGCACGCTGTCCGGGGATTTGTATATCCGCGACTGGACGCAGCAGAACAAGACGTGGTTCTCGGCCGTGCAGATCGAAAAACGCATGATGTTCATTATCCTCACGCTGATAATCGCGGTGGCGGCGTTCAACCTCGTGTCGTCTCTGGTGATGACCGTGACCGACAAGCAAGCGGATATCGCAATCCTTCGGACGCTTGGCGCACAGCCCGGTTCGATCATGAAGATTTTCGTGATCCAGGGGGTGACGATCGGCTTTATCGGCACGGCTATCGGCGTCTCGCTGGGCTGCCTGATCGCGTGGAGCATTCCGTGGCTCGTGCCCATGATCGAGCATCTGCTCGGCGTCCAGTTCCTGCCGCCATCGGTCTATTTCATCAGCGAATTGCCGTCTGAACTCGTTCCCGCCGATGTCGCGCGCATCGGCATTATCGCGTTCGTACTGTCGTCGCTGGCTACGCTCTATCCGAGCTGGCGCGGCGCGAAGGTCCGTCCGGCAGAGGCACTGCGCTATGAGTAATCTTTCTGCAAACCCCGTGGTCCTTGAAGCGTCGGGAATTTCGAAGACGTTCGTGCAGGGCGGCTTTAACGTCCCGGTGCTCGATAACGCGCAGCTTCAAGTGCATCGCGGCGAGAAGCTTGCCATCGTCGGTGCGTCCGGTTCCGGTAAAAGCACCTTGCTCCACGTGCTTGGCGGTCTCGATGAACCGAGCGCCGGACGGGTCTCGCTGCTCGGCAAGCCGTTCACGGAACTGCGGGAACGCGAGCGCAACGAATTGCGCAATCGCGCGCTTGGTTTCGTGTACCAGTTTCATCATTTGCTCGCGGAATTCACGGCGCTCGATAACGTCGCGATGCCGCTGCGGATTCGTCGCATGAGCGAAAGCGACGCACGCAAGCAGGCGATGGACATGCTCGAGCGCGTGGGTATCGGACATCGGGCGAAGCATCGGCCGGGCGAGTTGTCGGGCGGCGAACGCCAGCGCGTGGCCATCGCGCGCGCGCTCGTCACGCATCCGGCATGCGTTCTCGCCGACGAACCCACGGGCAATCTCGACGGCGGCACGGCGGACACGGTGTTCAACCTGATGCTGGAGTTATCGCAGACGCTGGAAACGAGCTTCGTGATCGTCACGCACGATCCCGATCTCGCCGCACGTTGCGACCGGATCATGCGCTTGCGCGACGGCGTGCTGTTCGAGGAGCCTGTCGTACCGGTTTAAGGTTGTTGTGGCTTGTTGCCAGGCTTAAGGTCAAGCGAGGAGCGCGTCATGTGGATCGATACGCACTGTCATCTCGATGCGTCGGAGTTCGACTCCGACCGTGACGACGTCGTGGCTTGCGCGCTCAGGGAAGGCGTATCGCGGATCGTGATTCCTGGCGTGGAACGCAGCAACTTCAATGCGGTGCGCGAGTTGGCGCATCGCTTCGAAGGCGGCGCATACGCGCTCGGTATTCATCCCATGTACACGCCGCGCGCCCTGGACGACGATCTGCGCGTGCTGCGCGAACAAGTCGCGGCGAGCATGGACGATCCGCGGTTTGTGGGTATCGGTGAAATCGGACTGGATTATTTCCTTCCGGGCCTCGACGACGCACGCCAGACATTCTTCTATTACGAACAACTCAAACTCGCCCGTGAGTTCGATCTCCCTGTCATCTGCCATGTGCGCAAATCGCAGGACAAGGTGCTCAAGGGCCTGCGCGTCCATTCGATCACGCATGGGATCGCGCATGCTTTCAACGGCAGTTTCCAACAGGCCGAAGCGTTTATCGCGCAAGGCATGCACCTGGGGTTTGGCGGCAACCTGACCTTCGAACGCGCGCTGCAAATTCGCCGGCTGGCAGAACAATTGCCGCTCGAAGCGATTGTGCTCGAGACCGATGCGCCGGACATCGCACCGTCGTGGCGCTATAGGGAACGCAATACGCCGGATCAGGTGCCGGGCATTGCGCGCGTGCTGGCCGGGTTACGCGGTATGGCAGAAGATGCGCTCGCCCTATGCACAACGGCTAACGCTCACGCCGCACTCCCTCGGCTCGCGCTTATCTCCGCATAATCAAGCCTTCTTGGTCGTTCGATTACGGACATTGGAGAGATCACCCGATCCTCCAATGCGGCCGCGTTCGTCCGGCGGTTTTGAGGAGGATGCGTGCGGCTTATCCTGATCGGCTTTGCGCTCGGAATTGCGTGGTTGCAGCGGCAAGCCGTGTTGCCGGGCGCGTTCGTCTTGTGC
>NZ_JBAUSA010000070.1:0-1587 GCF_049581465.1 Caballeronia sp.
CCGGGCTCCTCGAAGAAGCTTTCTCCGGCGTGGTAGACGCGCTTAGGGCCGTCGTTGACCTGTGACTCGATATCGCCCGACACGACGTATGCGTAGATGAACGCCGAACCCGCATGCCTGTGCGCTGGCGATGCTGCGCCGGGGGCATAGTCGACAACGACGGCGCTCAACGACTTGCCGGGGATGTTCGGAATGGCGTGCTGGAAGTTCGGCGTGACCGTTTCACCTGTGCTATGTGCCGTGGCAGACACCGCAACGCCGAAGGCCATGCATGCGCAGGCGGCACCTGCAATGGATCGAATATTCATAGACGCTGGCTCCTTGACATTCCCACATTGTGGGGTTCGACGGAGCCACGGGAAAGCACCAGGAATGAACATTTTCGATGTACCAAGAAGCGTTGACGAAGCCAGTCTTGCAGGTTTGTCACTCGCACTCGCGAACGAGTTCCAGCAGGCGGTAACAGTCGGCAGCCAGCGTGCGTTCATTAAGATTCGTCACGCCGAGTAGCAGTCCCTGTTGCCGGGGAGCGCTCATGTACCAGGGCGAGAGCGGGACCGGGCCCAAGCCGAAATGCCGCGCCCGCGAAGCGATATCGACATCCAATCCCGATCTGGGGAGCGTGATCACGACGGCCATGCCGGCGGTGGCCTGCACTTTGATCGAGCTCGGGCCCACCTCCTTCAGACAACGAAGCAGGGCATCCCGTCGCGCAGCGTAGAGACGCTTCATACGGCGCAGATGGCGAAGATAGTGCCCCTCGCGCATGAACTCAGTCACGGCGTGCTGCGCGGACGCCGCCGGTGCAGGCGCGAGGCACGCCGTAATGTCGCCGAAGGGGCGCGCCATGTCCGGCGGGACCACGAGAAAGCCCAAACGCAGTGCCGGGCTGATGGTCTTGCTGAAACTGCCGATATGCAGGACCCGTCCGTCCTGATCGAGCGAGGCAAGCGCAGGCGCCGCCCGCCCTTTCAACTGGAGCTCGCTCAGGTAATCGTCTTCGATGATCCAGGCGTCGTTTTGCCGGGCCCAGCCGAGCAGTGAAATCCGCCGGGCGAGCGACATCGTCATCCCGAGCGGTGCCTGCTGACCAGGTGTCACCACCGCGAGAGAGGCTCCGGCCGCCTGCCTGATGCCGGCGTCTATATCGAGTCCATCCGCGTCCACCGGAACGGCTGCCACCGTCATGCCGGCGAGGCCCAGTGCGGTACGCGTGAGCGGAAAGCCGGGGTCTTCCATCCAGGCTTGCCTGCCTTCCATGCGAAGCCCGCGAAGCGCGAGATTGAGGGCACCGGAGAAACCTGCCGTGACGAAGACCTGAGAGGGATTGCATCGAAGGCCGCGTGCGACGCCAAGATAGGCCGCAATCTCCCTTCGCAAGTCCGGATCGCCACGTGGGTCGGGGTATCCGACAGGAGCCGCCCCGGCCCGGCGCGCCGCCCGCGACTGGATGCGCGACCAGAGCTTGAACGGAAAGGCGTCCTGGGCGGGCACACCCATTTGAAACGCCAAAGGCGTCGTGCCGAATTCGTTGAACAGTTCGGGAAGCGGCGGCGCCTCCGGCGACCAGCCGGCTGTTGCCGGCAC
>NZ_JBAUSA010000071.1:0-2340 GCF_049581465.1 Caballeronia sp.
GGGTCGTGGTAGTTGGCAAAGGAAAACGTATGACGCGAACTGAGCCAGCCGTGTTCGGCGCGGCCGCGCTGATTGGCGTGTCTGATATCAAGCATGTCATTTCTCCTTGAGTATTCGATGGTGCGAGGGATCGCCGTCGATCCATGAAACGAATATTAGGTCAATTCACACGCGTACAATCGAGTCAAAATAAGAAAGACTGTCTCATTGAGGTGGACAAAAGAATGCAACTTGATGACATGCGGATCTTCGTCGCCACCGTCGACGCCCACAACTTCACGGCAGCGGCGAACCGGCTGTCCCTATCGAAGCAATTCGTCAGCCGGCGCGTCATGGGGCTTGAGGCAGCGCTCGGCGTGCGGCTGCTCATACGCAATACGCGCAAGCTTGCGGTGACCGACCTCGGGCTCGAGTTCTACGAACGCGCCAAACGTATTCTTGGCGAGGTTGAGGACGCGGAGCAGGCAATGTCGTTGCGGCGCGCCATGCCTCATGGCCTGCTGAGAGTCAGTGCGCCGATGTCGTTCGGCATGGTGCACCTGTCGCCGCTCGTCGCCCTGTTTCTGCGTGAGCACGCGCAAGTGCGTTTCGACATGGAGTTGAGCGACCGCACCGTCGATGTGGTCGGCGAAGGATTCGACATGGCGATCCGGATCGGCACGCTGGCCGATTCGACGCTGATCGCGCAGCGGCTCGCGGACGTACGCATGATTGCTTGCTGCAGCCCGGACTACAAGCGGCGGCGAGGCGAGCCGGCGGTGCCGTCCGATCTGGAGCGCCATGCCTGTTTGCCGTACGGCCATGGGCGTATGGCGAACTGGGAGTTCATGGTGGACGGCACGCGCAAAGGGTTCGACGTGCACGGGCCTTTGCGTGCGAACAATGGTGAGCTGATCCGGGACGCCGCGACTGCCGGGCTCGGCATTGCATTGCTACCGGATTTCATCGTGTCGGACGCTATCGGGAAGGGACAGTTAGTCCCCGTGCTCGACGCGTTCATGCCGCGCGCGTCCACGCTGTACGCCGTCTATCCGCAGCACCGCCAGAGCTCGGCCACGATCCAGGCATTCACGCTGTTCCTGCGCGAGCAACTGCAGAAGACACTCTCCGCTTGAGGCCGCTTTTGACACCGCTTACCGGTCAGAAGTCTGCGAAAGGATTTCCCTTCTTTGCTGCTGGCGCCTGCGCCTTGACGACCTGGTGGTTTTGCAACCAGAAAGTGGCTTTGTTCAGTCCATGTGCCTGCCAGTCTTGCCCCATCTCGCACACGAATACCCGGTCCTCGGATGTGGTGGCCGGCACGAACGCACTCGTTAGGGCGTTGGCGTTTTTATCGCTGTTCAGCACCAAAAATGCGCCCATTTTGTGAAGATGAAGGAAGTCATAGTCGCCGTCGGACACGCGCGCCGCAATGTCCTTGATCTTTGCGTGTTGCTCTGTCGGCGTTCCGATGAAAATGCTAACCAGGTAAGTTACTTTTGTGTTCATGGTGGATCTCTGAGCATGTTGGATTTTGGGCAGGACCTGATTGTCTCATTGACCCAGGTGTGTGCCTTTACTTCACTGAATCCAATCCGGACTGAGACAGTCAGGGCAGGCATCCCGCGAAATAAAATCGCCACAAATTGCTATTCACGTTCGACCCAAAACACCGTCGATGTTTCTCGCCACCGCCAAGTTAAACAGTCCGGGAACTGTGGAACAATACGAGATCAGCATCTTTTTGGGGCCGTCATGAACGTCCAGCACCGAAATAACGTCCACGTCAGCGGAGAGGGTCCGGCCACGGTGATCTTTGCGCACGGTTTCGGTTGCGACCAAAGCATGTGGCGTTATCTTGCACCTGTTTTTGGCGACCGCTACAAGACGATTCTCTTCGATCTCGTGGGTAGTGGAAAGTCCGATCTCTCGGCCTACGATTACGCAAAGTATGACTCTCTTCACGGCTATGCCTCCGACCTGCTGGAAATCATGGACGAATTCGCCGCCGCGCCGGTGGTGTACATCGGACATTCGATCAGCGCGATGATCGGAATGCTAGCCGCGATTCAGGAGCCGGATCGATTTGCGGCCAATGTCATGGTCGGGCCCTCCCCCTCCTTCATTAACGATGGCGACTATATCGGCGGATTTACGCGCAGTGATATTGACGGTTTGCTCGACACGCTCGAGAGCAACTATCTAGGATGGTCGAGCACCATGGCGCCGACCATCATGGGCGCTCCTGAGCAGCCCGAACTGGGTATTGAGCTCACCAATAGCTTTTGCCGCACCGACCCCGACATCGCGAAGCATTTCGCGAGAGTCACGTTCCTCGCGGACCATCGAGCGGATCTGGGT
>NZ_JBAUSA010000072.1:0-3013 GCF_049581465.1 Caballeronia sp.
GCGCGGGCGGCAAGCCGATGCCAAGCAGCGCTGTATTGAGCGGCACGCCGTTGATACTGCCCAGACCCGTCACCGCGTCCCATCCCGGTCCTGCGTTGTACGATCCGTTGGTACCCGAGGTCACGTCGTCGAACACATAGGGTCCCTCGTTCGTATAAAGGTTTTGATTGAGGAATCCAAGCGGTGCGCCGAGCGTCGCGTGCAGCACGGCGGTGAGTCCTGCATAGAGGGGCGCGACGGCGCTGGTCCCGCCCCACGCGCCGATCGACTGGCCGTTCAATATGAGAGGGTAGCCGCTCGCCGGATCGGCGTTGCCGGCCACATCGGGCACGCCGCGGCCGACGTGTCCCTTTGGATTGACCGACACCGGCAGGTCAGCCCACGACTGCCATGGCGGCGGGGCAAACACATTGCTGATGCCCCCGCCACTGCCCGACCATGCTGTCTGCGTGAACGTCGTGCCAGACACGTTGGAGATCGTGGTGCCGCCGCATCCGGTGATGCCAGGGTCTGACGCCGGATAGCTGACCTCGGCCGGATTTTCCGATCCGCTGTCACCGGACGAAGCGAATAGCGTCACACCCAGCGCCTGCGCTTCGGCGATGATGCTCGTCATCGTGCTGATATTCGGCCAGCCGCTTTCGTTGCCACCCCAACTGATCGACAGCACTGAAGGGCGATTGGTTGCGTCGTGGATTGCCGTCGAAAATGCATCCACGAATCCCTGGTCGGTGTTGGGTGCGAAATAGACGACGAGCTTCGCGCCCGGTGCGACCGATCCCGCGACGGCGATATCCAGGATGACTTCAGTGTCGGCATCGCCACCCGGTGTATTGGTCGCGCCATCGATGCCAACCGATGAAACCGCCGGCACGGGCAGTTTGGCGATGTTGGTGAACCATGCCTGGATGTCCGTCTCACGGTAGCCGCCACCGAATTCCAGAATGCCAATAGTCTGTCCCGCCGCGGAAGCGGTGGGAAAGCCATACAGTCTCGCGACTTGCGCCGGCAGGAGCGACGTTGTCGCCTGTCCGGTCGCCGCCTGCCGCATCATGGGTGCTGCAAGCGGGCGCGTATCGAGGCCATGCACGCTCTCAACAATTCCCCCCAGCGCGGCCGGGACGCTCGCGGGCCCCGCATGACCGACGTAGCTCACCGCACCCGTATTAAAGGTCTGCAGTTCGACCGAGAAGGCCTTGTTGATCGCCTGCACGGTACCGGAGACGACAACGGTCCTGCGCGCGGCATTGCTTTCCTCGACCTTGAGGCCATGGCCGGCGGCGTACGCCGCGACGCTCGCGAGGTCCTCGGCCGACGCGCCGTACTGGGCGGCAAACGCTTCGCGCGAGATGTAGTGCCGGGCTCTGGGCGGCGTGCCGGACATGTCTCCCAGGTTCGTGGACGGTGCAGCGCCGTGCTGCGGGCGCACGCGGATGCTGACAAGGAGTGTTGTATTTGGGTCGGCGGGACCGATCGGCGCGGCTCCGGGGACCCGCTTGTGTTCGGAATGGGGGATCGCGTAGGTCGCTGCGGAATTCTGAATCATTTAAAGCTCCTTCAGTGGGGTGACGTGAAGTACGTCGGACTGCTACGCATGTGCGCCGGGCGGTGCGGCGTCGGCGGGTGGCGGGCTACTCTTCGGCGCGGGGTTGGGCGTTGCAGTCTCGGGCGGCGCAGGAACGCGGGAGGGAAAGATTGCACTCACGATCCGGTCGATGAAAGCGAAGAACTTGTCCGACGCATAGCCTGCGACGAACGCGATCGCGAGCGGATAGAACGCTTTGCCGCCGTGAAGGATCTCGCTGAATAGCCCGATGGAAATGCCAACGATCGCAGCCGACGTGATGTGGGCCCGGTAAGCCACCTTCGAATGTTCCGGGTGGAACAGACTTGCTGATGACTCGGCGCTCAATTGCCAGAGTATTGCTGCGCACGCGCCGAGCCGTGCATACAGCACCGGCAACAGGAAGCGTGTGATCGCCCCGACGAAAGCGAGATTGATATCGCGGTCATGGGTTGCCATTGCGCGAATGTCCTGATACACCGCGATCTTCTGAAAGCCCTGTTCGACAACGGCTTCGGGACGCCATGACGTGTGCGTCCCTGTTTGATCCATCGGCCCGGTCGCGAGCAGCGGCAGGTCGATCTCGAGCGCGCGCCGCCGGCTGGCGGGATCGCAGTTCCAGTCGGTCGTTTGCAGCGATGCGTCAGCGCTCGCTCGCGGACCTGAAACCTTTTCCGGTTTGACGTTCCTCGTGTTTGCCTGCTTGCGGGTTTTCGAGTACTCGGGGCAGACCGGCTTGTAGGAACTCTCGGCATCTGCGAACCGCAGAAATTGTCCCATTGCCTCGGTGCGCTTCACATCTGCGTAGAGTTGCCGGTTGTTGGTCGCGAATTGCTGCAGCAACGCCTTGAGCTGTAACGCGGGCTGGGAGTTTTCCAACTGGCCGACAGTTTCTGGATTTTTCTCCTTCACCTCGATGATGTTCGAGCGATAAACCTGCAACAAGTTGTGTATCGTTAGCGCCGCCGAATCATTCGCCTCGACGACTTTCGACACATCCGCGCAGATCTCGTTGGCCACGAACAACAGGCACGAAAGCGATATCACGAGCAAAATAAGGATGAAGGCCGACCATGTATAGATTTTGATCGCGAGCTGCGCGCCCCTGCGCGCTTGCGCGCAAGCCATCCCCGCCATTACCGGTGCGACACACCGGGCAATGCGGTTCATGCCGGCATAAAAGCGTGCCTCCGTCGTTGCATTCCAGGCCAACTCCCGCTGCGCGGCACGTGCGGCCAACAACGACGCGACAGCGCTCTCGGGAATGACCTTGCCGGTATGCGTTGCGTAGGAAACCATATCGTCACAACGGTCCATGTCGTCGGCAATCTGTGCGCCCGGATACCGCACGGCCCGGGCGATCCGACCCATCGCCGCGTGGACGTCCGCTTCGCTCGCCGCGCTCAAGGTGAGCCGTTCCACGCCACGCCGCGCCGCGCGCACGATCTC
>NZ_JBAUSA010000073.1:0-6860 GCF_049581465.1 Caballeronia sp.
ACGCGCAGCCGCTCGGCGATCCGGGGAGCCTGCGCCTGGCTCCCCAGCTCCAGGAGCACCCGCTGAAGACCGGCGACCAGCCAGCAACCTTTGTACTGGGTGACCACGCCACGGGCACGGCGGACCAGGACGTGGCCTCCAAGGGCTCGGCGGAACTACGTCGAAATGTGTCGGTGATCAAGTCGGATGCGCTGCATTACGACGAGGACACCGACATGGCCGATGCTTACGGCAATGTCAGGATCTTCAGCAACGGCAATACGTTCATCGGCCCGGAAGCGCACTTGAAGGTGGAGGCGAACGAGGGTTACATGACGAACCCGAAGTATCGTTTCAACCTCTCGAACGGCTCCGGGAGCGCCGAGCGCGCGGACCTGATCGACAGCGAACAGGCGCACGTGGATCACGGCACCTACACGGCGTGCGCGTGCGAGACCGATCCGGCGTGGTACATCAAGGGCACGTCGTTCGACTTCGACACCAACGCCGAGGAAGGCATCGCGCACAACGGCGTGCTTTTCTTCCAGGGCGTGCCAATCTTTGCCAGCCCGTGGCTGTCGTTTCCGTTGACCAGCGAACGGCGCAGCGGCTTCCTGCCGCCGACTTTTTCGGTGAACTCGACCACGGGCTTCGAAACGGAGATTCCGTATTATTTCAACATCGCGCCGAATCGCGATTTATTGGTGACGCCGCGCCTCATGTCACGCCGTGGCGTGATGCTGGATTCGACTTTCCGGTATTTGTCGCCGACATATTCGGGCACGATCACCGGCGAGTTCCTGCCGAACGACATGCAGACGCATACGACTCGTTATGCGATCTACATTCAGCACCAGCAGAGCCTGGGCAACGGCTTCGGTGCGTACGTCAACTACAACAGGGTTTCGGACAATCAATATCCGGAAGACCTGGGCAACGCCGCGAACCAGGTCGTGAACGGTACGCAGGTGCTGTATCAGCAGGAAGCCGGGCTGACGTACAACAACGGACCGTGGTCGGTTCTTGCCCGCGAGCAGCGCTGGCAGACTCTCCCGCCGGCGTCGACGGCGCCCCCGTATAACCGGGAACCCGAGTTGAACGTGCTGTACAGCAAGTACAACGTCGGTGGTTTCGACTACGGCATGGAAGCGGATTACACCCGCTTTACGATCCCGACCGCGGGCGCCGACGAAGGCGAGCGCGTGTACTTCAACCCGTACCTGACCTACAGCGTCAACGGGCCGGGCTACTTCATCACGCCAAAGATCCAGTATCACGTGGCGTCGTACGACCTGAACCAGATTGCATCAGTGGCGAACGGCGGGATCGCGGGCCAGCCGAAGACCCTCACGGAATCGATCCCCACGGTCAGCTTCGACACCGGGCTCGTGTTCGACCGTTCGGTGCGCCTGTTCGGCCAGGACTACATCCAGACGCTGGAGCCGCGCCTGTACTACGTGTACACGCCGTACAGGAACCAGAATTTTGCCCCTATCTTCGACACCGGCGAGTCCGACTTCAGCCTTGCGGAAATCTACACGCCGAACACGTTCGCGGGTAACGACCGTATCGCCGATGCAAACCGCCTGACCGCCGGGCTGACCACGCGTTTCATCAACCCGGAGACCGGCGACGAGCGTGCGCGTTTTGTGATCGCTCAGCAGTACTATTTCCAGCCCCAGCGGGTCACCATCTCGCCCACGCAGTCCCCCGACCAGGCGAAGCACTCGGACCTGATCGTGGGTGCGGCGATCAAGCTGGGCGCTGGTTTTTCGTCGGAAACCGCGTTCCAATATAATGCCGATAACAACCAGCTCGTGCGCTCGAGTGTTGGATTCGGCTTCAGCCCCGCGGCGCGCGAGGTGATCAACGTCGGCTACCGTTACACGCGTGAAAATTCGAGCACGATAACTAACGAGCCGATTAACCAGGTGCTGATTTCGGCACAATGGCCGCTGACGAGACACATTTATAGCGTCGGCCGGGTGAACTACGATCTGGCGAGCCATCGGCTGGTCGACGGGCTGCTGGGCTTCCAGTACGATGCCGACTGCTGGACCCTCGGCATCGGTTTGCAGCGTTACGCAAACGGTATCACCAGCACGGGCGCCAGCAGCGCCGGTACACGCGTACTGGCTCAACTGACGCTCAAGGGATTGTCAAACGTCGACAATGGTCTAACCGCGGCGTTCCGCGCCGGTGTCGCCGGCTATACGCCGCCGCCGCCGCCCGCGCCGCCGATTGCGCGTTTCAGCAACTACGAATGAGCGCGCGGTTGGGCTGCGGTGCAGGCGCAGCAGGACGAGGTATTTCGGGCGCCAGTCAGCAGAAGGCAATAGGGCCGGTCACCGGCCGCAATCGATGGAGTTTCTGTGGCAAACATGAATAAGTTTCGATGGGCAGCCATTTCGGTAAGCGCACTCGCCGCCATGCTCCTGACCGGCTCGCTGGCTTCTGCCCAAGCCTTGCCGGGGGCGAGCAGTGCGCCGGTGGGGGCGAGCGGTGGTGCGCAGGTAGCAGACTCGGTCGTCGCGGTGGTCAACAACGACGTGATCACGCAGCGTGAGCTCGAGGACCGGACCAGTCTGATCGTGCGCCGCTTGCAGCAACAAAATGCGCCGGTGCCGCCGGCTGCCCAATTGCAGCGCCAGGTGCTCGACCAGATGGTGCTGGAACGCATCCAGTTGCAGAAGGCGAAAGACGACAACATCACGGTCGACGACGCCGCCGTGCAGCGCACGCTCGAGCGTCTCGCGCAGCAGAACCAGATGACGCTCGAAGTTTATCGCGCGCGCATCGAGTCGCAGGGCGTGCCGTGGACCACGTTTACGCGTGACGCGCGCACCGAACTTACGCTGTCGAAACTCCGCGAGAAGGAAGTGGACAGCAAGATCACGGTGTCCGACGCCGAAGTCGCCAGCTACGTGGCGAGCCAGCGCGGGCCGAATGCCGGTCAATCCAGCGATCTTCATCTCCAGCACATCATGTTCAAGGTGCCGGACAACACGTCGCAGGCTGACATTGCGGCTATCCAGACCAAGGCTGAGGCGGTGCTGCAGCAGGCGCAAGGCGGCGCCGACTTCGCGAAGCTGGCGAAGGACGACTCGCAGGATACCGACGCGGCCAAGGGCGGCGATCTGGGCTTCCGGACGCAAGCGTCGTTGCCTGCTGCGATTGTGACGGCGGTTGCTGCGCTGCGCCCCGGCCAGGTCAATCCACAACTGATTCGCACCGATGGTGGCTTTGAAATCGTCAAGTTGGTCGAGCGCCGTTCTGGGCAAGGCCAGGCCGCTGCCGCGCCCAAGCTCACCCAGACGCACGTCCGGCACATCCTGATCCGTGCGGCCGATGGCGTATCGGAATCGGCTGCCCGTCAGAAACTGATCGATATCAAGGCCGACGTCGCGAAGGGCGGAGATTTCGCCAATTACGCGCGGACTTATTCGCAGGATGGCTCGGCTTCAGCGGGTGGCGATCTCGGCTGGATCAGCCCGGGTGAAACCGTGCCGGAATTCGAGCGCGCCATGAACAACCTGAAAGACGGCGATGTCAGCGATCCAGTGCGCAGCGAGTACGGCTATCACTTGATCCAGGTGCTGGGCCGCCGCGAAGCCGAAGGCTCGGTCACGCAGCAGCTCGATCTGGCGCGTCAGGCGATCGGCCAGCGCAAGGCGGAACAGGCTTACTCCGACTGGCTGCGCGAACTGCGCGACGCGTCGTATGTCCAGTACAAGGGCATTGCGGCCCAGCAGCAGGCGCAGAACGGCTAAGCCGCGCCAAAACATGAACTCCGCCAGCCGCTCCTTGGTCATAGCGATTACAACCGGTGAGCCGGCGGGCGTAGGACCTGAATTGACCGTGGCGGCGCTGTCGCAAGCATCGCAACGCTGGCCATCGGTTCGATTTTGCGTATTGGGTGACCGGACGTTGCTGGCCGAACGCTCGGGATCGCCGGGCTGGCCTTTGGCCGGTGCGCCCGTCGAAATCGAGCATCACGCGCTGGGTGTGCCCTCCACGGCAGGCACGCTCGACGCCGCCAACGGGCGCTATGTGCTGGCCTTGCTGGATGCCGCGATCGATGGTGCGGTGTCCGGCCGTTTCGACGCAATCGTCACCGCACCGCTGCAAAAAAGCACGATCAACGACGCCGGTGTTCCCTTCACCGGCCACACTGAATACCTTGCGGACCGTACACGTACGCCGCGTGTGGTAATGATGCTTGCCGGCACCGGCGAACGGCCGCTGCGCGTCGCGCTCGCCACCACGCACCTGCCGCTGAAAGATGTGCCGGCGGCGTTGTCGGTGGGCGGAATCGTGGAGACGCTGCGCATTATCGACCACGATCTGCGTGCGCATTTCGGCCTGGTCAATCCGCGCATCCTCGTCACCGGCCTCAACCCGCATGCGGGCGAGAACGGTTATTTAGGACGCGAGGAAATCGATGTCATTACGCCGGCACTGGAACAGGCGAGGGCGCTCGGGATCGATGCACCCGGCCCTTATCCCGCTGACACGCTGTTCCAGCCGCGCTATCTCAAAGACGCCGATTGCGTACTGGCCATGTACCACGACCAGGGTTTGCCGGTCCTCAAATTCGCCACGTTCGGCGAAGGCATCAACGTCACGCTCGGGCTGCCGATTATCCGTACGTCGGTCGATCACGGCACGGCGCTCGATCTGGCCGGCACGGGCCGGGCCGATTCGGGCAGCCTGATTGCCGCCATCGATACGGCAGTCGCCATGGCGAGCCATCGGCGCGCGGCCTGATTTCTTTTCACGTAGTTCCAAACGGCTTTTTTGATGTCCATCAAGCACCAGGGCCATTTCGCGCGCAAGCGCTTCGGGCAGAACTTCCTCGTCGATCAAGGCGTGATCGACTCGATCGTCGATACGATTGCGCCTCAACGCGGCGAACGCATGGTCGAAATCGGGCCGGGTCTCGCTGCGTTGACCGCCCCGCTGATCGAACGTCTGGCTACGCCTGAGTCGCCGCTGCACGCCGTGGAGCTGGATCGCGACTTGATCGGGCGGCTTGAAAAGCGCTTTGGCAACCTGCTGGCGTTGCATTCCGGCGATGCCCTCGCGTTCGATTTCGGCACGCTCGCGCTGGAAGGCGACGCGCCGTCGCTGAGAATTGTCGGGAACCTGCCCTACAACATCTCCAGTCCGCTGCTGTTCCACCTGACCACGTTCGCGTCGAAGGTCATCGACCAGCATTTCATGTTGCAGGACGAAGTGGTGGATCGAATGATCGCCGAACCGGGCAACAAGGACTTCGGCCGCCTGACGGTGATGCTGCAGTATCGATACGCCATCGACAAACTGATCGATGTTCCGCCCGAATCGTTCAATCCGCCGCCCAAGGTGAATTCGGCGATTGTGCGCATGGTTCCGCTGGCACCGAACGAGTTGCCGGACGTGAGCGATCGCGTGCTCGGCGAAGTGGTGCTGGCCGCGTTTTCACAGCGTCGCAAGATGATGCGCAACACCTTGGCGGCGTATCGCGATACCGTTGATTTCGATGCTATCGGCTTCGATCTCGCCCGGCGTGCTGAAGAAGTGCCCGTCGCGGAATATGTGAAACTTGCGCAGATCGTCGCGGCATCGCGATAAGTATTTTACGTCGGGGTGTTTTACGTCGGCTGACACGTCCGTCATATTTTGTTGGCGGATTGAAGGTCACGTTCTTCCTTCAGTTATCCCAAACTGTCGGCATCCTCAATAAGCGAACGGCTCTCATTCAAAACCCGCTCAGTCCATGCGTTCATTGCATCCCCGCGATGCAATGAACGCATTGGAGTTATCTCCCTGCCTGCCCTCCAATGATCAGCGCGAACGCGCGACAGACCCGTCACGGGCAGTCGCTTTGAGCGGCAGCACGCGTGCGTAGTGGTGAATAGGAGAGGGACAACGGCTTCTTTGATTCATGGCGATTCCGCGCGGTTTTATCGCGTGGAATCGCTGCATTTGAAATCGGAAGGAGACGTATGAACAGACCGGGACATATTAAAAAAACGAGCAGGTTCGCGAAGTGGCGCAGGTTGGGCTATGCGTTGCTGCCGGCTGCGCTGACTAGCGAGATCAGCCATGCGCAATCCAGCGTCACGCTGTATGGCATTGTCGATGCAAGCGTGCGTTACCTGACCAATGCCGACAAAGCCGGTAACTCGCGATTCATGATGCAGCCGGGGGGCATGAGCGAGAGCCGTTGGGGCGTGACCGGCACCGAGGACCTGGGCGGCGGCTGGAGCGCTAACTTCAAGCTCGAAAATCGCTTTTACTCGAACACGGGCCAGAGCGATCTCACCATGCCGTTTTTTAACGAGGCGCAGGTTGGGCTGGGGTCCTCGACGTACGGACGGGTGGTAATGGGGCGTCAGTACAACGTAATGATCGAAGGCGTTGTGATGGGCGGCTACGTCAGCAATCCGTGGATACCCTCCGACTTCAGCTTCCAGCCCGAAGTGACGATGACCGGTGGCATCTGGAGCAGCAGGCAGATCCAGTATCACGGCAAGTACAGGGATTTCAAGCTGTCCACCGCGTATTCGGTTGGGGGCGTGCCGGGCCATTTGTCCTATGGCAGTCAATATGGCGCGGCCGCTGCGTATGCCCCGGCACAAGGCCCTTTTACGCTTGGCGGCGCGTACAAGCAGACCCGCGATACGGTCAATGGAAGCGATGCTAAAGCGTGGACCGTTGGCGGTTCATATACGTGGCAGAAGACGCATTTCTCGGTGGGCTATCTCGTCAATCAACCCGACAACGGGTTCGGCACGTTTGCCAATGGGCCGTTCACGCCGCAGGGGTTGGCCGCGCTCAAGTACTCGGACTTCACGCGTCGGCGGATGATCATGGGGGGTGTGTCGCAGGAACTCGGA
>NZ_JBAUSA010000074.1:0-2396 GCF_049581465.1 Caballeronia sp.
TGGATCGTGTAGATGGAGCCGGCCAGTTTGAGCGAGACCGCCATCGCCGTGCCGGTCGCAATCCCGGCCGCCCAGCCGATCAGCAAGCCGCGGTGATCGAGAACCCGCGTGTACAGGCCGAGCACCAGGGCCGGCAGCGTCTGGATGATCCAGATCCCGCCGAGCAACTGCAACTGGATGGCGTAGGTCAGCGGCAGCGCGAGAATAAAGGCCACTGCGCCCACTTTCACCAGCAGCGACACCATCTTCGCAACGTTCGTTTCCTGCTCCGCCGTCATATTCTTGTTCACGAACTCGCGATGCACGTTGCGCGTGTACAGATTGGCAGCCGCAATCGACATGATGGCCGCCGGCACCAACGCGCCGATACCGATCGCCGCGAACGCCACGCCCACGAACCATGACGGAAAGAAGTGCAGGAACAGCGCCGGCACGGCGAAGTTCGCGCCATAAGCCTTGAAGTACGGCACGAATTCCGGCATGTCCTTCACGCCCGACGCGAGCGCCATATAGCCGAGCAGCGCCAGCATGCCGAGCACCAGCGAGTACGCCGGCAGCAACGCCATGTTGCGACGGATCGTGTTCCCCGATTTCGATGCCAGCACCGCCGTCACCGAGTGCGGATACAGGAACAACGCGAGTGCTGAACCGACCGCTAGCGTGGCGTACGCGCTATAGCCGTTCAGGCTGCCTGCATCCGGCGCTTTCAGCAGGATTTTAGCCGGATCGACCGCATGGAAGATCGCACCGAAGCCGCCAAGTTGCGCCGGAATAATGATCATGGCCGCGATGATCGTGATGTAGATCAGCACGTCCTTGACCACCGCAATCATGGCCGGCGCGCGCAAGCCCGATGTATACGTGTAGGCCGCCAGGATCGCAAACGCGATGATCAGCGGAAGATCGCCGATAAAGCCTGTCGTGTCGAAGCCGAGCGCACCGATCACCACTTCGATACCGACCAATTGCAACGCGATGTACGGCATGGTGGCGACAATGCCTGTTACCGCAATGGCCAATGCCAGCATCCGGCTGTTGTAGCGCGCGTGCACGAAGTCGGCGGCGGTCACGTAGCCGAACTTCTTGGAGATCGCCCACAGCTTCGGAAACACGATGAATGCGAACGGGTAGATCAGGATGGTGTACGGCACCGCGAAGAAGCCCATCGCGCCGGCACCGAATACGAGCGCGGGAACGGCAACGAACGTATAGGCCGTGTAGAGATCGCCGCCGAGCAGGAACCACGTAACGATCGTGCCGAAGCGACGGCCGCCGAGACCCCACTCATCGAGTTGGCCCAGATCGGCCTTGCGCCAGTGCGCCGCGACAAAACCAAGAATCGTCACGCCGACAAAAAACAGGACGAAGACGAAGGTTGCGGTGGAACTCATCATCGCGGGCTCCCTGGCGTGCCGGTCGTCGAGGTGGCAGCGGGGCCGTGAATCGGTTTGGTCTTTACATACACCGCAGCGGTAATCACCGCGCTAACCAGTACCCAAAGCAATTGATACCAATAGAAAAACGGAAAATCAAAGAGCGTGGGCTCTATCTTGTTATAAAACGGCACCCAGACCACGCCGATCCAGGGAAGGACCAAAAGCCAAAGCCATGCTTTGTTGCGGGTTCTGCCAGTGCCAGTCGCAGCGTCGTGAGCCATCACGGTCTCCTCTCTTGTCTTGAAACTTGGGCGTTGACCACGGTCGCGCCGGGTAGGTGTGGTTTGACGCCTGTCGAGCGTGTCGCGCGTGTCTTTATTGCGCCGCAAAAATAACTTGTGGAGTATATGGACGCGTAAAAGTGAGTCAAGCAGGGCGAACCCGAATCGTAATATGGATCGAAAGCCTGTTGAAATATTGCGCTTTCTTCCGCCCTGCTGCTTATTGATTAAATGGAGAAATGCGTGGCTGCATTCGCGCCCGCACGGGTCGCCAGGCCCGTTACCCATTGACGCGCGGGCAGCTTCAATTCCTTTTCAATCAGCTTTGCGCGCGTTTCGAGTTGCGCGTACGTCACATCGAGCGACGGACCGGCGAACGCAAGCGCGATGCGATTACCGTCGTGGACTTCAGGCAGCGCGATCACGCGGCCGTCGAAGGCTTCGTTCAGGCGCTTCATGTTGCGCACGAAGCTTGGGTGATCGCCGAACAGGTTGACCGTCACCATGCCAGCCGGCGCAGTCAGGCACGCCCGGCACGCACGATAGAACGCCAGGCTGTCGAGCACGGGGCCGCGCGCGGTGGCATCGTAGACATCGATTTGCAACGCGCCGATCGTGCCGTGGTTCGTGCGGTCGTTGACGAAATCCCATGCGTCCTGCTCATGGACGGTGAGACGTGCGTCATCGTTGGGCAGTTCGAACATGGTCCGCGCGGCGATCACGACGGACGGATTCAGCT
>NZ_JBAUSA010000075.1:0-3744 GCF_049581465.1 Caballeronia sp.
GCAGAGTCCTGATAACTGACTGTCCGTCAGCGACATAAAAAATCTACCAAACACCCGCCTCAAACAAACATATCGGCAAGGGGAAATACAAATGAAACGACGCAGCCTCCTTAAATTCGGCTCCATGTCGGGCGCACTCGCGGTCGCGGGCCAATTGCCCATATCAAATTCGCAAGCCGCCGATACCGGGCCGATCAAGGTCGGCGTCCTCCATTCGCTCTCCGGCACGATGGCGATTTCGGAAACATCGCTGAAAGACACGGCGCTGATGACCATCGCCCAGATCAATGCAAGCGGCGGCGTGCTCGGGCGCCAACTCGAACCGGTGGTGGTCGACCCGGCATCGAACTGGCCGCTCTTCGCCGAAAAGGCGCGCCAATTGATTTCACAAGACAAGGTGGCGGTAACCTTCGGTTGCTGGACCTCCGTTTCGCGGAAATCGGTGTTGCCGGTGTTCGAGGAACTCAACGGCCTGCTCTTCTACCCGGTGCAATACGAAGGCGAAGAAATGTCGCGCAACGTGTTCTACACGGGCGCGGCTCCCAACCAGCAAGCCATCCCCGCCACCGAATACCTGATGAGCAAGGAAGGCGGCGGCGCCAAGCGCTTCTTCCTGCTCGGCACCGACTACGTCTATCCGCGCACGACGAACAAGATCCTGCGCGCGTTCCTCCACTCCAAGGGCGTGAAGGACGACGACATTCAAGAGGTCTACACGCCGTTCGGCCACGCGGACTATCAGACCATCGTGGCGAACATCAAGACGTTCTCGCAAGGCGGCAAGACCTGCGTGATCTCGACGGTGAACGGCGATTCAAACGTGCCGTTCTATAAGGAACTCGGCAATCAAGGCCTGAAGGCCACCGACGTTCCGGTCGTCGCGTTCTCGGTGGGCGAAGAGGAATTGCGCGGTATCGATACGAAGCCGCTGGTCGGCAATCTCGCGGCGTGGAACTACTTCATGTCGCTGAAGAACCCCGAGAACACGAAGTTCAAGGCGATGTTCGCCGAGTGGGTGAAGAAGAACAACCTGCCGGGCGGCGACAAACGCGTGACCAACGACCCAATGGAAGCCACGTTTGTCGGCATGCACCTGTGGAAGCAAGCGGCCGAGAAGGCGGGGAGCGTCGATGTCGACAAGATTCGCGTGGCCATGGTCGGCCAAAAGTTCGCAGCGCCGTCGGGCTTCACGCTGGAAATGGACGGCAACCACCACCTGCACAAGCCGGTGATGATCGGCGAAATTCGGGCCGACGGCCAGTTCAACGTCGTGTGGCGCACCAAGACCGCGATCCGCGCGCAGCCGTGGAGCCCGTACATCCCGGGCAACGATACCAAGCCGGACGTGGTCAGCTCGATCGGGGACTTCCTGCGCCGCCGCCGCGTTGCCTGAGGGCGCTCACGAAGGTTCGCGTGACATTGCAGGAGCAGTAATTTGAAGGTCGAACCGCCGCGTCGTGCAAAGCGTGCGAACGCGGCGGTTCGCACGAGTGAATGGGCATGACGCCCCGCTCCGTTTTACCTGAAAGGCTTTTCATGACCGGTTCGATACTTCGCGAGGCTCGCCTCATCCTGTTTGCCTTCCTGATTGCCTGCGTGCCGTTGACCGCGTTCGCCGCCCTCTCCGCTGCCGATCTCGCGCCCCTCGCCGCCGACGATTTCGACGCCAAATCCGCCGCCATCGACAAGCTGATCGCCAACGCCGACGCGCCGTCGGTGGCCGTGCTGAACGCACTGTCGGACGGCTCGCTCGTCGCCGCCGATGCAGGCGCGGTCCTGATCCAGACCGACGACGGCAACAAAGATCCGCTGACCGGCAAGATCGTGCAGGCGCCGGACGCGCAGCCGGTCACGCTGAACAATCTGCTGCGCGCGAAAGTGTCGGGTGCGCTGTCCGCACTTGAACTGTCGTCGCCGGATATTGAAAAGCGTCGCGCGGCCATCGACGAATTGCTGAAGGACGGCGATCCGTCGATGAAGCCGCTCATCGATAAAGCCCGCGCCCGGGAAACCGACCCCACCCTGAAGAAACGCCTCGACACGTTGTGGGCGACGACCGCGCTCCACGATCCCGATGCAAACAAGCGGCTCGAAGCGGTGCAACTGGTCGCCGCGCGCCACGACCTGGACATGAACGAATTGCTTCGCCCGATCGTCCAGAAGAACCCGGATGGCACCTTCAACGAACCCGACCCGCGCGTACGGGAAGCGGCGCAGGCGGGTATCGAAGAACTGGATTCCATCCAGCGGCGCGGCCTGATCGCCGGGACGATTTTTGCGGGCTTGTCGCTGGGTAGCGTGCTGCTGCTCGCCGCACTCGGCCTCGCGATCACGTATGGCCTGATCGGGGTCATCAATATGGCGCACGGCGAGTTCCTGATGATCGGCGCTTATGCGACGTATGTCGTGCAGAACCTGGTGCAGCACTACGCGCCTGCCGCATTCAACTGGTATCCGCTATTCGCCGTGCCCGTGTCGTTCGCGGCAGCGGCGCTAGTCGGTATCGTTTTGGAACGGCTGGTGTTGAAACATCTCTATGGCCGGCCGCTCGAAACCCTTTTGACCACCTTCGGCATCAGCCTGATCCTGATTCAGGCGACGCGCACGATTTTCGGCGCGCAGAACGTACAGGTGACCAATCCATCGTGGATGAGCGGCGGCGTATCCGTCATGCAGAACCTGATCCTGCCGTACAACCGGATTACAATTCTTGGCTTCTCGCTGATCGTCGTCCTGCTCGCCTGGGTCGTGTTGACCAGGACGCGCCTCGGCCTGTTCGTGCGCGCAGTGACGCAGAATCGCCGTATGGCCGCATGCGTCGGTGTAAAAACATCACGTGTGGACTCCTACGCATTTGCATTCGGCGCGGGTATCGCGGGACTGGGCGGCTGCGCGCTGTCGCAGATCGGTAATATCGGGCCGGATCTGGGACAGAGCTACATCATCGATTCGTTCATGACCGTCGTGCTTGGAGGCGTCGGACAACTGGCCGGAACGGTTATCGGCGGCTTCGGGCTGGGACTCGTCAGCAAGACGATCGAGCCTTTCTGGGGCGCGGTGCTAGCGAAAATCGCGGTGCTCGTGCTGATCGTGTTGTTCATCCAGAAGCGTCCTCAAGGCATGTTCGCCTTGAAGGGCCGCAGCGCGGAGGTCTGAGATGAATACACCCAACGCCACTGCGAATCTCGACGTCACGCCGCAACCCGATCAACGCGCGAAAAGCGAAGGCTTCGCGCTCGGCCTGCCGCCGCGCGCCGCGCTGCTGCCACGCAGCGGCTGGCTGGCGCTGATCGCATTCATCATCGCGATGGGCATCTGCGTGCCGGTTGCGGCGCTCGTGCTGCCGGAGTCGAGCACGTTCCACCTCTCCGCCTATTCGATGACGCTCGTCGGCAAGCTCATGTGCTACGCGATCGGCGCGCTGGCGCTCGATCTCGTATGGGGCTATTGCGGCATCCTGAGCCTCGGTCACGCGCTGTTTTTTGCGCTTGGCGGCTACGCGATGGGCATGTACCTGATGCGCTCGATCGGCCGCGAGGGCAACTATCAGAGCGACCTGCCCGACTTCATGGTCTTTCTCGACTGGCATAAGCTGCCGTGGTATTGGGAAGGCACCGAGCATCTCTGGTATGCACTGCTGCTAGTGATCGTCGTGCCCGGCCTGCTTGCGTGGGTGTTCGGCTTCTTCACATTCCGCTCGCGGGTCAAGGGCGTGTATCTGTCGATCATCACGCAGGCCATGAC
>NZ_JBAUSA010000076.1:0-4514 GCF_049581465.1 Caballeronia sp.
ACCAACACGGCGCTCGCGTTCGATCGCGACAAGGCCCGCGGCTTTCGCCTGAACATCGCCGCCGGCACCGCCGTGCGCTTCGAGCCCGGCCAGGAACGCACGGTTGAACTCGTGGCGCTGGCAGGCGATCGGAAAGTCTACGGCTTCAACGGCCTTGTGATGGGTCCGCTTTGATCTCAACTTCAGGATTATCGAAATGACGCTACGCATCGGACGCCGCGCTTACGCGGAAATGTTCGGCCCGACCACCGGCGACCGCGTGCGTCTCGCCGATACCGACCTCCTGATCGAAGTCGAACGCGACTTCACGACCTATGGCGAAGAGGTGAAATTCGGCGGCGGCAAGGTGATTCGCGACGGCATGGGCCAGTCGCAGCGCGTTCACGCCGACGTGGTCGACACGGTCGTGACGAACGCACTGATCCTGGATCATTGGGGGATCGTGAAGGCGGATATCGGCATCAAGAACGGCCGCGTGTTTGCAATCGGCAAGGCCGGGAATCCGGACATCCAACCGGGCGTGACAATTGCCATTGGCGCGGCGACCGAAGTCATCGCCGGCGAAGGCATGATCGTGACGGCGGGAGGGATTGACTCGCATATTCACTTCATCAGCCCGCAGCAAATCGACGAGGCACTCGCGAGCGGTATCACGACGATGCTCGGCGGCGGCACGGGTCCTGCAACGGGAACGAACGCCACGACCTGCACGCCGGGTCCATGGCATCTTGAACGCATGTTGCAAGCCGCCGATGGCTGGCCGGTCAATCTCGGCTTTCTCGGCAAGGGCAATGTCAGCGTGCCGGCGCCGGCGCTCGAACAGATCAAGGCGGGCGCAATCGGTTTGAAACTGCACGAAGACTGGGGCACGACACCGGCCGCGATCGACAACTGCTTGTCCGTGGCCGACGATACCGACACGCAAGTCGCCATCCACACGGACACGCTGAACGAAGCGGGCTTTGTGGAAACGACCGTGGCCGCGTTCAAGGGCCGCACGATCCACACATATCACACGGAAGGCGCGGGCGGCGGCCATGCGCCGGACATCATCAAGGTGTGCGGCGAGCCGAACGTGCTGCCCTCCTCCACCAACCCCACGCGTCCTTACACCATCAACACGCTCGACGAACACCTCGACATGCTGATGGTCTGCCATCACCTCGATCCATCGATTGCGGAAGATATCGCGTTTGCCGAGTCGCGGATTCGTCGCGAGACGATTGCCGCTGAAGACATCCTTCACGACCTTGGCGCGTTGTCCATGCTCTCCTCCGATTCGCAGGCGATGGGCCGTGTCGGCGAGGTGGTGATGCGCACGTGGCAGACCGCGCACAAGATGAAAACGCAACGCGGCGCGCTGCCCGAGGACACCGCACGCAACGACAATTTCCGCGCGAAACGGTACGTTGCCAAGTACACGATCAACCCGGCGATCACGCACGGCATCGCGCACGAAGTGGGTTCCATCGAGCCCGGAAAATGGGCCGATCTCGTGTTCTGGGAGCCGGCGTTCTTCGGCGTAAAGCCCGCGATGATCCTGAAGGGCGGCATGATCGCGGTCGCGCAGATGGGCGACCCGAACGCATCCATCCCGACGCCTCAGCCGGTGCATTATCGCGAGATGTTCGCGACGCGCGGCGGAGCGCTGGGCAAGACATCGCTGACGTTTGTATCGCAGATGGCGATGGACGACGGCGTGGGCGACCGGTATGGCTTGAAGAAGCAGGTTGTTGCAGTGAAGAACTGCCGCAACATCTCCAAGACCGACATGATTCACAACGCGTACATGCCCTCGATTACCGTCGATCCGGAGACGTATCAAGTGGTGGCCGACGGGCAATTGCTGACTTGCGAGCCCGCAACGGTTCTCCCCATGGCGCAACGTTACTTCCTCTTCTGAGACGCACATGCGCACGATTGACAAACGTATCGAAGTAAAACTGGCAGCCGTGTTGATCAAGCGCGCACCGACGTTGACGCTGGCCTTCGATGACCGCTGCAAGAGCCGCCTAGCCACGACCCTGGACAACGGCGAGGAAGTCGCGCTGGTGCTGCCGCGTGGGACGGTGTTGCGAGACGGTGATGTGCTGGTGGCCGACGATGGCGCGCTCGTGCGCGTGATCGCTGCACCACAGGAAGTTCTAGTGGTCCATGCCCACGATGTTCCTACGCTCACGCGCGCCGCCTATCACCTGGGCAACCGGCACACGCCGGTCGAAGTCGGCGCGGAGCATTTGAAACTCGAAGCCGATCCGGTGCTTGAGGACATGTTGAAACGCATCGGCGCGCACGTCGAACATGCGACGCTGCCGTTCCAGCCGGAGACGGGTGCGTATGGCGGCGGTCATAAACATGGGCATGACGAGACGTTCGTTGAGGACTACGCGCTAGCGCAAAAGGTCTTCGATGAACATCATGGGCACGCGCACGCTGCGGGCCACGACCACGGCGACCATTCGCAATGCGGCCATGATCACGAGCACGAAGGGCACGAGGCTCATGAAGACCATGATCATGATGCCCACGGTCACACCCATGCGCATCGCTGAGCTGACTGCCCTGCTTCACCTGGCATCGCCCGCGTTGCCTATTGGCGCATTCAGCTACTCGCAGGGCCTTGAATCGGCGATTGAGCACGGCTTGATCCATGACGGCGATACCGCGCGTGAATGGATCGCCAGCGGCCTTTCAAACGTATTGGCGCGCGGCGAGCTGCCATTGCTCGCGCACCAGATGGAGCGCTGGCGCAATCACGAAGCACAAGCCCTGGCCGCCGCCGACGAAGAATTCCTTGCCAGCCGCGAATCGGCGGAATTACGTCGCGAGACGCAGCAAATGGGCTGGTCGCTGGCGCAGTTATGTACGCAACTCGAATGGGGCGATAGCGCGCGCCTTGCAACATTGAACGCGTTGAAGCCGGTCTCGCAACCCACCGCATTCGCTTTTGCAGCCTTTACGCAAGGCGCCGCCACCGACTCCACCCTCGCCGCCTATGCGTTCGCGTGGGTCGAAAACCAGGCCGCTGCGGCGTTGAAAGCCGTGCCGCTCGGTCAGGTCGCGGGGCAGCGGATTATCGTCGCGTTGCGCGACGCTATCGATACCGCCGTGCAGCAGGCGCTCGCTACATCGCCGGATGGCATCAACACTTTCGCGCCTCAACTCGGCATCCTTTCCGCGCGCCACGAGTCGCAGTATTCGCGGCTGTTTCGCTCTTGAAGCACCAATACAAAATGAACACACCCAAGCACGCACCTACGTATTCCGCTGCCGCTCGCCGAACCAAAAAGCTCCCGCCGTTGCGCGTGGGTGTCGGCGGGCCGGTCGGGTCGGGCAAGACCACCTTGCTCGAAATGCTTTGCAAGGCAATGCGCGACAAGTACGACCTGGTCGCCATCACCAACGACATCTACACGAAAGAAGATCAGCGTCTGCTCACGGTCGCGGGAGCGTTGCCCGCCGAGCGGATCATGGGCGTTGAAACGGGCGGATGCCCGCACACCGCCATTCGCGAAGATGCATCGATTAATCTTGAAGCCGTCGACCAGATGATCGAGCGTTTCCCGGACGCGGATATCGTGTTCATCGAATCCGGCGGGGATAATCTTGCGGCTACGTTCAGCCCGGAGTTGTCGGATCTGACGATCTACGTAATCGATGTCGCCGGCGGCGAGAAGATCCCGCGCAAGGGCGGCCCGGGCATTACGAAGTCAGACTTGCTGGTCATCAACAAGACCGATCTCGCGCCATACGTGGGCGCGAATCTGGACATCATGGCGTCGGACGCGAAGAAGATGCGCGGCGAGCGGCCATTCGTGATGTGCAACCTGAAAGCGCTCGGCGGGCTGGATACGGTGATTCGGTTTATCGAGAAGAAGGGGTTGTTGGGGGTTTGAAAGACCTGATGTGCCGGCGGTGAATGACCTTTGGGCGCAGCCCCATCTCAAACATCTTCCCGCGCATCCAGCAACGCCCCCAGCACCGCCACCGTCCTCACCGTCGCCCCGCGGTGCTTCGCCGCGAACGCCGATGCCGCCCCGCACATGGCCAGCCGGCGCGACTTGTCGGTGAAAATATCCCGCAGCCCCCGCGCCAGCGCCGATGGATCGCTGACCCGCAGCGCCGCGCCTTCCGCAATCGCGTCATTGGTCGCTTGCGTGAAGTTGAACGTATGCGGCCCGATCAACACGGGCACGCCAGCCGCGCAGGCTTCAATCAGGTTCTGCCCGCCGAGCGGCAACAAGCTCCCGCCGATAAACGCCAGGTCCGACGCCGCGTAATACGCGCCCAACTCGCCCATGGAATCGCCGAGCAACACGTTCACGCTTGACGGCAACGCGGGCGCGGCTTCGATACCCGATCCCGCTGCAGCCGGACGTCCCGCCCACGCCGAACGCCGCACGCACGACAAACCGGCTGCATCGACCAGTTCAGCCACTTCGTCGAACCGTTGCGGATGACGCGGCACGAGAATCAGCAACGCCTCGGGTACGCGAGCCCGCAACGCGGTGAAC
>NZ_JBAUSA010000077.1:0-3614 GCF_049581465.1 Caballeronia sp.
CTTGGCACCTTGCTTGCAGCAGGGACGTCTTTGTCGGATGCGTTCGGGTCTTTATCGAACGCCACAGGTAACCGTATCTTCGATACCGCCACCGTCGAAATCTCAAGCCGACTTCGACAGGGCGAACGACTGGCCGCCGCAATGCGCGCCGTCGGCTGCTTTCCGCCGGAAGTCGTCCAGCCGATCGCGGTTGCCGAGGAATCCGGCTCACTCGACGCCATGCTGCTCGATCTCGCCGTTCTCGGCGACCGTGAGGTAGACGAGAGGACCAGTTCGTTCGCAAGTCTCTGCGAACCGGTGGTGATCGTGGTGCTTGGCGCGCTGGTTGGCGGCCTCGTTGTCGCGATGTATCTTCCGATCATTCAACTCGGGAATGTGGTCTAGGTGGTGTAGGATCGCAGCCGAATTCAATCCGGGAAAGTCAATGCAGCCTTTGTATCAGGGGAAGTTTTCAGGCCATTATCTGGATGCCTACGGTACCGCGTTTGGCGCTTTGCCGGTCGCGGCGCAGTACGCGTTCGCGCTGGTCTTCGGGCTCATAATCGGAAGTTTCCTGACGGTCGTCGTGCATCGGCTGCCGATCATGCTGGAGCGCGCGTGGAAGGCGGAAAGCACGCCCGTCGGTGAAGAACCGGCGCAAGGCCGCTATAACCTCGCGGTGCCACGTAGTGCGTGCCCGCATTGCGGCCACGTTTTGCGCGCGTGGGAAAACATTCCCGTCGTGAGTTACCTGCTGCTACGTGGCCGATGCGCGCAATGCAAAGCGCCTGTAAGCCCACGCTACCCGCTAACCGAACTGACCACGGCGCTACTCGCCGCCGTCTCGCTATACGCGTTCGGTCCAACCCTGATCGCGCTCGCCGCGTTTGGCTTGTGTGCGACGCTGCTTGTCATGAGCCTGATCGACTTCGATACCCGTTACCTTCCCGACTCGCTCACGCTACCGCTGCTTTGGGCGGGGTTGATCGTGAATCTGGGCAGCACCGGATTCGTCGCGCTTCATGAAGCCGTCATCGGCGCAATCGCGGGATATCTGTTCCTGTGGTGCGTGTACTGGCTGTTCAGGTTGGTGCGCGGCGTCGAAGGCATGGGCTATGGCGACTTCAAGCTTCTCGCAGCGCTTGGGGCGTGGCTCGGCTGGCAAGCGCTGCCGCAAGTCGTGCTGCTGTCGGCAATGGCAGGCGCGATCTTTGGGTTGACGGCAACCGGCATCGGCAAGATGCGCTTCGAAGAACCACTGCCGTTCGGACCGTTTCTGGCGGCCGGCGGCGCGATCACACTGTTCTTTGGTACGCCTCTGTATGCGCTGTTCGGTGGATAAAAAGGAGTTAGGCATGTTCAGCATCGGTTTGACGGGCGGAATCGGCAGCGGCAAGACCACGGTGGCCGACATGTTTGCCGCGCGCGGAGTGCCGGTCATCGACACCGACCTGATCGCGCATCAGATCACCGCGCCGGGTGGCGTGGCGATGCCGTTGATCGAAGGCGCGTTCGGCCCGGAATACATCGCGGCGGATGGCTCACTGGATCGCGCCAGGATGCGTACGCGTGTCTTCGGCGACGCCGCGGCAAAGGCCCAGCTCGAATCGATCACGCATCCACTGATTCGAGCCGAGAGCGAACGGCAGCGGAATCTTGCGCTGGGCGCGTATCACATCGTTGTCGTGCCTTTACTCGTTGAAGCCGGGCCGCGCGCAGTGAAGACGGATCGGGTTCTCGTGGTCGATTGCCCGGTAGACACGCAGATCGAGCGAGTCATGCAGCGCAATGGCTTCACCCGTGATCAGGTTCTCGCGATCATCGCGCGCCAGGCCACGCGCGAAGCCCGGCTGGCGGCAGCCGACGATGTCGTCGTCAACGACGCGCAAGCCACGCTCGACACCCTGGAACGTGAGGTAGACGCCCTCCACGCAAACTATGTGAGAATGGCTGCACAGCAAGGTCAGCTACGTCCCTGACAAGTACGCCCAATACAGTCGAAATGGCCCCGAACGGCGGTGAAAATGCCCATTGCGCGCTATTGCGCATGCACATTTGCCTGGGGTTAGTTGCAGCATTAGAATGTCCTCACTTTCTGCCGACGAACCCATCGACCCACGCCGAGGCGAGCGCGCTTGATCCTTTACGAGTACCCCTTCAACGAGCGAATCCGAACGCTGCTGCGACTCGAAGACCTGTTCGAGCGCTTCACGTTTTTTCTGACTCAAGAAGACCCGCGCGAACATCACGCTGCCCTGACCACGCTATTTGAGCTCGCAGAAGTCGCCGGCCGCACGGACCTGAAATCCGATCTGATGAAAGAACTGGAGCGCCAGCGACAAACGCTCGCGCCGTTCCGGGGCAATCCGGGCATCGAACAGGAGGCGTTGGAAGCCGTGCTCGGCGAGATCGAACAGACACTAGGCGGACTTGGGCAGATGCAGGGTAAAACGGGCCAGCATCTCGCCGACAACGAATGGCTGGCAAGCATTCGCAGTCGCACGATCATTCCGGGCGGGACCTGCCGGTTCGATCTGCCATCGTACTTCGCGTGGCAGCAATATCCGGCGGAGCAGCGTCGTCAGGACATCGCGAAATGGGTCACACCCATGCTGCCGCTACGCGACGCCGCGACCATCGTATTGCGTCTTGCACGTGAATCAGGCCAGGCGTCAAAGGTCATGGCGATGCAAGGCAGCTATCAACAGATGCTCTCGGGCCGAACGTACCAATTGATGCAGGTACGGGTGGCATCCGACACGCGCGTGATTCCCGAGGCGAGCGCGAACAAGTACATGCTGTGGGTCCGATTCACGATCCAGGACGGCGATCTGAGGCCGCGCGCCGTGGACGCCGACGTACCGTTTCATCTCACACTGTGCAGTCTTTAAAGCGGGCCGCGAGGCCCTATCTACTGAACTCAATCTCTTCACAACCCGTTCAGCCGAATGACGACCATTGTTAAATGCCCGACCTGCGAAAAGGAAGTTCGCTGGATTCCGGAAAATCGCTTCCGTCCATTTTGTTCAGAGCGCTGCAAGCAGATCGATCTCGGCGCGTGGGCAACCGAGAAGTACAAGATCGGGGGCGGCCAGCAAGACACGCCGCCCGATGACGACACCCACAGCGGCTTGAACTAGAGCCTCAAGCAGGCCCCTGGACCGATTCAGCTACCAGCCATTCGAGCACCGGAATGGCCGCAGGCAGCATGGGCGAGACACTCGCGGGAAGATGCTGCCACGCGAGCGCCTGGCCTTCGCGGCCAACCGGCTGACCGTTCCACGCCGTCACCTTGCAAAAGTACAGCCGCACGTAGGCATGCGGATAATCATGCTCGAGCGTTCGCCAACGCTCGCACTCCGTGACATCGATACCTAGTTCCTCGTGCAATTCGCGCGAGAGCGCAGCTTCAACGCTCTCGCCGGCTTCCAGCTTGCCGCCCGGGAACTCCCAATAGCCTTCGTACGGCTTGCCCAGCGGACGTTGGGCCAGCAGATAGCTGCCGTCCGCTTGCATCATCACACCGACGGCAACGTCCGTCACCGGGCGTCCATCGGGCGCCACCGCGCAATTGACGGTCATGCCTTTCGTCCCGACCAGTCGCGCGCAAATTGCCACGCCACGCGGCCCGAGCG
>NZ_JBAUSA010000078.1:0-3827 GCF_049581465.1 Caballeronia sp.
TGCCGAAGGTGAACCTGCTCACCGGGCAGCGGCTCGATCCGTTTGGCCTGGTCGATCGGCAGGTACGATTCCTTGAGGCGTTTCAGGAACACACCAACAACCGGTTCGGCTTGGCGAGCCCGAAAGACAACCGGCGTGCTGAATTCAATGACGCGTCGGAGATGATCAGTCGCTACAAGGGCGACGTGTTTGCCGGGGCGAACCGCGAGCTGAAAGCGTCCATTCTCGACGCCATGCTGTCGCGGGGTATTACCCGGTACGAAGATTTTCAGGCGCTTCTTGCCGAGTTTGGCGAGACACGTACACGCAACGCAGGGCGAAGCCGCGAATACGAGAACGTTAAACGCGCGGGAGACGCGAAGGGCGTCAACCTCAAGGAGTACGTGTTCACGCGCGAGTTCGTCGAGCTGGACGCCGATGCGAAACGCGAGGCCTTGGTCGCTAGTCTGAACGCGAAATACGAGATACCCGGCGTGCCTCGCGAGACGCCGACCGCGATGCTTGATGCGTTGCGCGAATGGCATGAGGTGCGTGCGCTCGAAGCCAAATATCTCAATAGCGGCAGCCCGTTTTACAAGGTGTATCAGAAGGCCTCGCCGGAAGAACAACGGCACATCCTGATCGAGCGTGAAGCGCGCTTTTACTACCCATTTGGAGGGCATGATGGCAGAGAAGAACGAACCAGCTCAAGACGAGCCGACCGATTCGGGCAATGGCAGCCATGGCGAGGGATTGAATACCCTGGCCCCGGTGATCGACGAGGATGGGGCGATCCACGAGGTCAACGCGAGGCCGCACAAGAGCGAGGGCAAGCCGAGTGGGGCCGAGAATGGTCGGCGCTCGAGCGGGAGCACGAAACGCTCATCGAACAAGGCTTCGTCGGCCGGTGGCGTGCCGGAGCGGATCGTGACGATGACGTTGAGTTCGATCGACCCGGGCCGTCGGCCGAATCCGTCGACAGTATGCGAGGTGTGCCCGGCCGGCGTGTGGATGGCGGCGCCGCGCGAAGTGAAATGCTACTGTCGGATTCTGCACATGTTCACGTGGAAGACGACGGAGCCGACGGAGTTAACACACTGCGATGGACTAGCGATCGCGATGGAGAAGGAGGAGTAGCGGATGCATCAAGCGACGGATCAAGCGACGGATCAGACGACGATTCAATTGGGCATGGCAAAGAGCAGTTGGCGGAGCGCGGCGAAGGCTGGCGCTCGGTGGCTGAGCGGATGTATGCGGCGTATGAGCAAGCGGACAGTGAAGAGCGCGCACGGCTCATTGCCACGAGCGCGGAAAAATTCGCTCGAGAAAAGTTTGGCCTCAAAGGCGGTGGCAAGCTTCCCCGCGATTTCGACCCGGACACTGAGCCGCGCAGTCTGGCTCAGGTCAAGTCGCTGGGTGGTGTTGCGTCGGTTTCGTTTGACGGCCCAGCGGCCGGTGCTCAAGGCGGCGTTGCCGGTGCGACTGACGGCTCAAGTGATGGACGGTCGAGCATGGCGTCGCCCAATTCACCGGGCGTTGCGGATCACCCATACCATTTCGATGGCGCTGAAGGGGCTTACGAGCCCTCTGGCGGACCGTCGAGTACCACCGAAGCCTCGAGCAGCATGCCGGCGGTCGCGACGTCTCGCGACGTCGATGTATTGCAACCTGATGGCAACACATCGCAACTAACGATCTTCTCGCAGCCCGCCACCGGACGGCAAGCCGATTCGGTGCGCGACCAGCTTGCACGCGACCTGGCTGAAGCCCTTGCGGCACGCAACGATGGGGCGCGCTCGGAGTTTCAAGAAATCAAAGCCACGCTCGATGCGTACCGGCTTCTCGCGGCTCTTTCGCACTCGCACGGGCTGGTCGTCGGTAAATATCAGATCACGAAGGGACGTGACGGTGCCGACCGGATTCAGGCGGGTTCCCGCAACCTGAATGTCTCGGATTTTCTGACGAAGGAAATGAATCTGTCGTGGTCTGAGGCGGCCCAGTTGATGCGCGAGCAATACCGTGCGCAGACTGGACGCGACCCCGCGCAGGCGCCCCGACGCACGCCGGAGCAGGAGCTGTGGAGCGAGTTTCAGCGCTTCCGGAGGCAGTACAGCGATGCATTGCGTGCCGAATGGCTGGAGCAGGGCACCCGTGAGCAAGCGCGACGCAGTGCGATTAAATCGACCTTCTACGTGAAACGCAGTGCCGTCGTCGACAACGCCAGCATGTCGACGGCGGAGCGCCGTGCGGCGGTGTCTGTGGCTCGCGTGGAGCGGGTTGAAGCCGAGACCGTCTTGCGAAAACGGATCGTTCGCGAGCGGGACGCATTGAAAGCGGCGATGCGGCGCCCGTTGACGGACCAGTATCGGGACTTCCTGCAGGAACAGGCGCAACTCGGTAATTTGCGGGCACTGCGCGAGCTGAGAAGGATGCAGCCAACTCGCCGCGCGAACGATGAACGCGAGAGCCCCGGCATCGCGTTCGGGACGGCCCATCGGGTCAGCGCCAGCGAGCCGAACGAAATCATTTATAGCGGCCCGGTCATCACGCATCATGTGCAGGAAAACGGCAATGTCGACTACAAGCGCGATGGCGCGGCGCTAATGGTCGACGAAGGCCGCACCGTGCGGATGTGGGTCCATGACCGCGACGCAATCGAGATCGGCCTACGCCTCGCGCAGCAGAAGTTCGGGCCGACGCTTACGCTTACCGGGCCCGAGGAATTTAAAATGGCGACTGCCCGCGTCGCGGCCGAGGCGCGCATAAATGTGGATTTTGACGATGAGGTGTTGAGCGGCATCTTGCATGCGCGGCGCACCGAACTGGATGCTGAGGCAGATGACCGGCGCGCACTGGAACGCGAGCGAGATGACCCTCGTCGTCAGGACCGTGACGAACTGCCTGCGCGCACTTCAAATCGGGACGCGCCCGGCGCATCGGAACAGCAGAGAGAGAATGACGATCCAGAACCCGATTCGGACGAGCCTGAGCACCCCGAGATTGATCGATAATCACCGGCATGGCCGCGTTCGGTCGCACATAAGAACGCACAATTTAAAGGCAAAAGACAATGGCACGTTATGGCATCGTTCCGAGAAGCGAACCTATTAACGCGGTGATATTTCGGGGCACGCCGTCGCAGCTTATTAACCTGCCGGCCTTCATTAAAGGCGCGGTTGCAATCTTGGCCATTGGTATCGGCTTCGGGTATGCGTCAACCCAGTGGCCGGTGTCATGGTTCATTCCTGTGCTCGCTGTCCTTCTGGTGCTTGGTGGCATCGGACTCGCGTATCTGCAGGTCAAGTTCACCGAATTTGAGATCGACGTGGAACGGATCACCTGTCGCAAGGGGATTCTCAATAGAACGGTGCAGAGCGTCGAGCTGTTTCGGATTCAGGACGTGACCTCAGTTCATCCATGGTGGCAACGCATGTTCGGAATCGGCGCAGTCGTCGTGATGACGAGCGATTCGAACAACCCGGTATGGCGATTGCCGGGGATGACGGACGCGGAACAGTTGCGCAACGAACTTAACCGTGCGGCGATCGCATTGCGTGATGTAAAAGGCGTACGGGAAGTCAATATGGGGCGTGTCTAACTTTGAAAGCGGCGCCTCGCTCCTCGGCTGGCGGATCAAGCGCTACAGTCGCCTCGGCGAGCCAAAGCAAACCGAATCCAGCGCTGCGGGCGACGCGATATCCGATGGCACCCCACGGAAAGTGTTTTCGCGATTGCGGCATTTTGCCCAGCAAGACTGTATGCCTCTGTGGTTTGGCTTGAGATCCCGCCTTTCGACAGGGTATGGCGTCGTACATGGAGCCAGTCGAGTCAACCGCTTCGTGAAGCCG
>NZ_JBAUSA010000079.1:0-14566 GCF_049581465.1 Caballeronia sp.
CCTGCACTTCGACCCGGCGCTACTCGCCACGCTCGACGCGCGCGGCGTGGAACGCGCCACCCTGACGCTGCATGTGGGCGCGGGCACGTTCCAGCCCGTGCGAGTGGAAAACCTCGCCGATCACCAGATGCATAGCGAGTGGTACCGGTTGCCGCAATCGCTCGCTGACAAGATCGCGGCGACAAAGATGCGGGGCAATCGCGTGGTCGCGGTCGGCACGACGTCATTGCGCGCACTCGAAGCCGCTGCGCGCGATGCCGCCAACGCCGGCCAGCCGCTTGCTGAAACGAGCGCTGAAACCGACATTTTCATCACGCCGGGCTACGAATTTCGCGTCGTCGACCGGTTGGTCACCAACTTCCATTTGCCGAAATCGACACTGATGATGCTCGTATCCGCCTTTGCCGGCATGGACGCGATTCGCGCGGCGTATCAGCATGCGATTGGCGAGCGGTATCGATTCTTCAGTTATGGCGACGCCATGTTGTTGACCCGGCAGCCCAAAGCCTGACCCGGCCGGTTACAAAGTACAAAAATCCCCGTCACCCATTTGCGCCGGACTGTCTTCCGGTGGCACAGGAGCTTTTGAATGAACGAAGTAACCGCAGAACGCGCAGCGCACACGCAGCCCGAAAACGGCCTCAAGTTCGAGTTGCTCACAACCGACGGCCAGGCCCGTCGCGGCCGCGTCACGCTGAATCACGGCGTGGTGGAAACGCCGATTTTCATGCCGGTCGGCACCTACGGCACGGTGAAAGCGGTTCAGCCGCGCGAACTCGAGGAAATGCACGCCCAGATCATTCTCGGCAACACCTTCCACCTGTGGCTGCGCCCCGGGCTGGAAGCGATTGGCGCACACGGGGGCTTGCATCGATTCATGAACTGGCACCGGCCGATTCTCACCGATTCCGGTGGCTTCCAGGTCTTTTCCCTGGGCGACCTGCGCAAGATCACCGAAGATGGCGTCACGTTCGCATCGCCGATCAACGGTGACAAGTTGTTTTTGTCGCCGGAAATTTCGATGCAAATCCAGAAAGTGCTGAACTCGGACATCGTGATGCAGTTCGACGAATGCACACCATTCGCGACCAACGACGTGCCTACGCCGCACCAGGATGCCGCCGATTCCATGCGCATGTCGATGCGCTGGGCCGGGCGTTCCGTCAGCGAATTCGCCCGGGGCGAGAACCCGAACGCGCTCTTCGGCATCGTCCAGGGCGGCATGTTCGAGGACCTGCGCGACGAGTCGCTGGCCGGCCTCGCCGATATCGGCTTTCACGGCTTCGCGATCGGCGGTTTATCGGTGGGCGAACCGAAGGAAGACATGATGCGGGTGCTGAATCACATTGGCCCCAAGCTCCCCGCCGACAAACCGCATTACCTGATGGGCGTCGGCACGCCGGAAGACCTGATCGCGGGCGTGGCGGCGGGCGTCGATATGTTCGATTGCGTCATGCCTACGCGCAATGCACGCAACGGCTGGCTATTCACCCGTTTCGGCGATGTGAAAATCCGCAACGCCGCGCATAAGAACTCGTTGAAGCCGCTCGACGAATCCTGCGGTTGCTATACATGCCGCAACTTCACGCGCGGCTATCTGCACCATTTGCATCGCGTGGGCGAGATTCTCGGCGCGCAGTTAAACACGATTCACAACCTGCACTATTACTTGCAACTGATGCAGGAAATGCGCGATTCGATCGAAAATCACGCGTTTAGTGTGTTTGTGAAGGTGTTTCACGAGAATCGCGCGCGGGGAATCGACTAGAGGACCGCTGGCGCTCGGGGGCAGGGGCGGTTCTGCTGAACACCGCCCGAAATGCTGACACTCGCTGGACGCGACCAGATGCAAAATCAGGAGCGAAACCAGAGGCAAATCGAGGCGCGCCAAGCAAACATTACAATGTCATTGCGTCGCGCTTTAAGAGCTTGATCCCAAAGCGCATTCCCCTGATGTCGCGACGAGGGCCAGTGGTAGAATAGCGGGCTAAATTTCTGATTGTTATAACGGAGAGACCAACGTGTCGTCTATTTTCAATGCCTTCGGTTCAGGCGCAGAGGGTGCTCAATCGAGCATCATGAGTTTCCTGCCGCTCATTCTGATGTTCGCCGTGCTGTATTTCATCATGATCCGGCCGCAAATGAAGCGTCAAAAGGAACATCGCAACATGCTGGCTGCCATGGCAAAGGGCGATGAAGTAGTGACGAACGGCGGTATCGTGGGTAAGGTTACAAAGGTAACGGACGCGTACGTGGGCGTCGAGATCTCGGAAGGTACTGAGATCACGATTCAAAAAGCCGCTGTCACAACGATCCTCCCGAAAGGCACGATCAAGTCGCTCTAAGGCCAACTATCTCGCGTCTGGCGCGGCCCTTGGACGGGAGTACCTGAACTTAAAGGTCTCCCCCCATTTCGCTGGACGTATCGGACGCTCTGCACGTTTTCGCTCGGCGTCCCAAGCCAACTCTCCTGTTCGGCCATCTCATGAATCGCTACCCCCTTTGGAAATACGTCGTGATGCTGGTGGCGCTCGTCATCGGCCTCGTCTATACACTGCCCAATTTTTTCGGCGAAGCGCCGGCGGTGCAGGTATCGAGCGGCAAGGCAACGGTCAAGCTTGACTCGGTTACGCTGGCTACGATCGAGAGCGCGCTTGCGTCCAGCAAGATCACGCCCGACGGCGTGACCTTCGACAACTCGTCAAACAACGCGAATATCCGTGTGCGCCTGAAAGACACCGACACGCAATTGCGCGTGAAGGATCTGTTGCAGAAAGCGCTCAATAGCGATCCGAACGATCCGCAATACGTGGTCGCGCTGAATTTGCAAGCGGCCTCTCCTGGCTGGCTGACCGCAATGCACGCATTGCCCATGTACCTCGGGCTCGACTTGCGCGGCGGCGTCCACTTCCTTCTGCAAGTGGACATGGCGGGGGCGTTGAACAAGAAGCTCGATTCGAACGCCGCCGATGCACGCGCCTATCTCCGCGATAAAAATCTTCGCGATGGCGGCGTGAATCGCGTGAATCAATCGATCGTTGTCAATTTCTCCGACCAGGCCACCGCCGACGCGGCACGCACGCAGTTGGTCGGTGCGTTGAGCGAACTGCAATGGACGACGCGTCAGGGCGGCGACGGTTACCAGGTGGTCGGCACATTCACGCCGGCTGCGCAAAAACTGGTGGAAGACGGCGCGCTCAAGCAGAACATCACCACGTTGCATAACCGCGTGAACGAACTCGGCGTGGCGGAGCCGGTGATCCAGCAACAAGGCTCCGACCGGATCGTGGTCGAACTGCCGGGCGTGCAGGACACGGCGAAGGCGAAGGACATCATCGGCCGGACGGCTACGCTTGAGGCCCGTCTCGCCGATCCGACCAATACGCATCCGGGACCGAACGATCCCGTACCGCCTGGCGACGAGCTTTTCACCCAAGGCAATACCGGACCGACCTTGCTGCGCAAGCAGATAATTTTCACCGGCGACCGGATTATCGACGCGTCGGCGGGCTTCGACGAACATCAGCGTCCGTCCGTCAACATTCGCCTCGACGCCGCCGGCGGGCGCGCCGTCAGCAGCGTATCGCGTGACAACATCGGCAAGCCGATGGCCATGGTGCTCTTCGAGAAGGGCAAGGGTGAAGTGCTGACGGTCGCGACCATTCAGTCCGAGCTCGGCGATCGCTTCCAGATCACCGGCCAACCGTCGCCGCAAGCGGCGGCCGATCTGGCGCTGCTGTTGCGCGCGGGGTCGCTGGCGGCTCCCATGGACATCATCGAAGAGCGCACGATCGGCCCGAGCCTTGGCGCCGACAACATCAAGAAGGGCTTCGATTCGGTGCAGTACGGTTTCGCCGCGATCGCCGTCTTCATGGTCGCGTACTACATGCTGTTCGGCCTGATTTCCATGCTGTCGCTGTCGCTGAACCTGTTGCTGCTGGTCGCCATCCTCTCCATGTTGCAGGCTACGCTCACGCTGCCGGGTATCGCGGCTATTGCGCTTGCGCTCGGTATGGCGATCGACGCAAACGTGCTGATCAACGAGCGTATCCGCGAGGAATTGCGTCATGGCGCCCCGCCGCAACTGGCTATCCAGAACGGCTTTTCACACGCCTGGGCGACGATTCTCGACTCGAACGTGACCACGCTTATCGCGGGTCTGGCTTTGCTGGCGTTTGGTTCCGGACCCGTGCGCGGCTTCGCGGTCGTGCACTGTATCGGCATCATGACGTCCATGTTCTCCGCCGTGTTCTTCTCGCGCGGGCTCGTGAACCTTTGGTACGGCGGCAAGAAGAAGCTGCAATCGCTGGCGATTGGCCAGGTGTGGCGTCCCGAAGGGCACGATGCGGCGGCGTCGACGGCTGCTTACCTCGCGAACGAGCGTGGTGACGATTCTCACGTCGACGAAATCATCCAGGCGGCTCCCCGAGCCAAGACGCCGGCGCCGGCACGCGCTCAAAAGCAACAGCCGACCGTCCGTACGGGCAAGCCCGTGGTGCGCCGTCGCTCGGGTCCCGGTATTGATCCAAAACTCGATCCGAAAAAACCTGGCTCGTCCAACTGAGTCCCGGAGAATAAATCATGGAATTCTTTCGTATTCGACGCGACTTGCCGCTGATGCAGCGCGCGTTGATCTTCAACGCGATCTCGCTCATCACCTTCCTCGCGGCCGTGTTTTTCCTCGTGCATCGCGGGCTGCACCTGTCGGTGGAATTCACCGGCGGGACTGTGGTGGAAGTGCAGTACCCGCAAGCTGTGCCGCTTGAACCTGTGCGCAGCACGATGGCAACGCTCGGCTATTCCGATGCGCAAGTGCAAAACTTCGGCACCTCGCGTGACGTGCTGATCCGCTTGCCGTTGAAGGTGGGCTTGACGTCGGCGCAACAAAGCGATTTGGTGATGGCTGCCCTGAAGCATCAGGACGCGCAGGCGCAACTTCAGCGGGTGGAATTCGTCGGTCCGCAGGTGGGTAAGGAACTGGTGACGAACGGCCTGCTCGCGCTGGCGTGCGTGGTGATCGGCATCGTGATCTACCTGTCGTTCCGCTTCGAGTGGAAGTACGCGGTCGCCGGCGTGGTCGCCAACTTGCACGACGTGGTGATCATCCTTGGGTTCTTCGCGTTCTTTCAGTGGGAGTTTTCGCTCTCCGTGCTGGCCGCAATTCTCGCGGTGCTCGGGTATTCGGTGAACGAGTCGGTCGTGATCTTCGACCGGATTCGCGAAACGTTCCGCAAGCAGCGCAAGATGACCGTTGTCGAGGTGATCAACCACGCGATCACCAGCACCATGTCACGAACCATCATCACCCACGGTTGTACGGAAATGATGGTGCTGTCCATGTTCCTGTTCGGCGGCCCGACTCTGCACTACTTCGCGCTGGCGCTGACGGTGGGGATCTTGTTCGGTATCTATTCGTCGGTGTTCGTCGCTGCCGCGCTGGCCATGTGGCTCGGCGTGAAACGCGAAGACCTGATCAAGGAGAAGAAGCCGAAATACGATCCAGGTGACCCTAATGCGGGTGCCGAGGTGTGAGATTTAGGGTTTGATGATATGCGGGGTTGAAAGGCCGGTTCTCAGGAACCGGCCTTTTTTGCTTTTGGGCGCGCAATTGCAACATTTTGTGCTGTAAGCAGACGCGCTTGAGGCTAGGTGCGTTGGCGAAGGGGACCGGTCCATAGCAGTGCCCTTCCCAAACATTCCATGTGTATGTACAATTGTACATATAGGCGGTTGCATGGAATTCGAGTGGGACGAAGACAAGAATCGAAGTAACGTCCGCAAGCACGGCATCGATTTCAGCGACGCCATCGACGTATTCAACCATCCGCTGCTGACCGTGCCGGACTTGAGGGAAGACTTTGGCGAAGAGCGCTGGGTAGCGCTCGGATGGATGCGGGTGACCGTGGCCGTGGTGGTCTACGTCGAGCGCAGCGGTGACACCATTCGGGTCATCTCGGCTCGCAAAGCTACACGCAGTGAAGCACAACGCTATGCACAACGCATCGGACATTGATGCGCTTGACCGGCGCCTCGCGGAAATCAGGGGTTGGAGAACATACGATGACTAAAACATCCAAAACGGATTGGAAGCGCCTTCGGGCCGCGAAGGATTCGGATATCGACACAAGCGATATTCCCGAACTGGGCGATGACTTCTTCCTGCATGCCGAACTGCATACGCCGCCGAAGCAGGCCGTGACCATGCGGCTCGATGCCGATGTGCTGACGTGGTTCAAGGAACAAGGCCAGGGCTATCAGACCCGGATCAACAAATTGTTGCGCGCCTATATGCAGGCGCAGCAAAAGCGGCAATCGTAGGGGTCGCTGCGTTTAGCGGTCCTGATCGCGGTGCGTGCCGGTTGAGGGTAGAGCGGTTCCGCGAGCGGCGGCGAGAAGGATTCCACCCTCGCCCCACACTCACCGGAAGCAGAACCGCCCTGCCCCGCGCTCAGCCAAATTACTGTCGAACCCCTTCAGCCTGGATATGCAGCACCGTCTTCATGCTGAAGCCGTACGCCTTGCCATAATCGATACCAAAATCCGCGCGATCGAACGTCGCCGTCGATTCCGTGCCGCACACTTCCTTCTTCATCATCGGGTGCGTGAAGCACTTGAACGACTGGATCGTCAGCGTCACCGGCTTCGTCACGCCGTGCAGCGTCAAGTCGCCCATCACTTCCGTCGGCACATCACCCTTGAACTTCATCGACGTGCCCTTGTAGGTCGCCGTCGGGAACTTGTCGGCGTCGAAGAATTGCGCGCTTTTCAGTTCACCGTTGAGCTTCTCGTTACCGATCGCCACCGAGGTCATGTCGATGGTCACGTCCAGCGTGCCCGTCTTGGCTGCGCGATCAATCGTCACCGTGCCGCTGCTCTTGTCGAACTTGCCGCGCCACGTCGAAATGCCGCCAAAGTGATCCGCCTCGAACGACGGATACGTGTGGTTCGGGTCGAGCTGATACGTGACTTCTTCGGCCAATGCGTTAAACGATACCGCTGCGACCAGCGCGCCAAGGGTTGCGACGAACAGATGCTTTTTCATGAGAGTTCCCCAACGGAAAGTTTGGAAAAGAAGTCAGCGCGTAAAGCGCTTATTTCTTGATATTGACGATGTGAAACTTGATGACGACGTCATCGGCCACCACCGATGTGTCTTTCCATTCGCCGGCGCCAATATCGAACTGCGTGCGCTTGATCGGCAACGCGCCATCGAAGATCTGCGCCGCGCCCTGTTGCGTGACAGTAACCGGCACCGTGACGTTTTGCGACTTGCCTTTGATGGTCAGCTTGCCGCTGACATTGAACTTGCTGCCGCCAGCAGGCGCGATTCCCGTCGATACAAACGTCGCGGTCGGAAAGTGCGCAGTGTCGAACCAGTCCTTGTCGCGAGCCTGCTTGTTGTAGCTCTCGTCGCCGAGATCGTAGCTCGTGGTGTCGATGGTGATATTCGCGCTGCCCGCCGTCGGCTTGGCGGGATCGAAGTCGAGCTGGGCGGTGAACTTCTTGAACGTGCCATCGACCGGGACGTTCATCTGCTTCGAGGTCGCGACCACGCTGCTCTTGCTGCTATCCACATCGGCGTGAGCCGCGGCCGTGAATAACAACGAGGCGGCACAGCCGGCGAGCAACCAACGGGAGAATTTTGTTTGCGTCATGTTTGTCCTCTATCGATCCGCGCGCTCACGCGAGCGCGACGCGATCTTTTCAAATTCGGCCACCCATCATTTGAGAGTGAAATGCAACCCCGCGCAACCGGCGACCAAGAAATGCGCTATCAACACTGATGAATCAATGCACCCAAAAATGGGTTGAATATTGCTTATCGAAGGAACGGGATCATGCGCGCGAGAAGTCCGTCACGATCGATGAATTGATGCTTCAGTGCCGCCAGCACATGCAGCGCCACCAGGACGAGCAACGTGTAATTCAAATAGATATGGACAAGGCGCAACGTACCTTTTAATGCAGTGTCGGGTCCGATAATCGTTGGCAGCGGCAACAATCCAAGATAAACCACCTGGATACCGGCCGCCGAGCTATATAGATAGCCGGACGCGGGAATAATCAACATGAGCGCGTAGAGCAGAAAATGCACGAGATGCGCGAAGCCCTTCTGCCAGGCTGGAATCCGGCGCGGCATGGCAGGTGCCTTGTGCATGCTGCGCCACAACACCCTGATGAGGGCCAGCGCAAACACGGTCACGCCGATCCACTTATGCCAGGAGAAGTACTTGAGTTTCGTCGGCGTGAAACCGGGAATGTCGGTCATGATCCAACCAAGATAAAAGCCGCAGACGATCAGCAACGCGATCAGCCAGTGAAGGCTGATCGCGGTCCTGCTGTAGCGCTCGTTATTGGCAAAGTTCGGGCTGCGATCCATGCGTGGTCCACCAGAGAAATGCGGTATTGACGTTGTGGGAGGGAGGCTCGGCGCTGGGTGGCGCACAGCGACTACGGTTTTTCTGCCTCAAGGGCGCCATCCTACCCGAACGAGTAAAGACTAGCTTTCGTACAGAAAAAATTGCCGGTTTTCATGAGAAATCCATCAATCGAGACTTGGCGCTTCAAGCGGTGACCCATCGCCGTTTGTTACCATGCGCGCTGGTCCAGCCCTTGCTCTAACGAGCCGCGGCCCTGGAGCACAAGGTTGATCCGAACACGCCTGTACGAGCCCTGTATTCAAACCATGGACGAAGCCGACCTGATAGCGTGTCACGAGTGCGACACGCTATACAACAAACTAGCGTTGCCGCGCCACACTAGCGCGAAGTGCGTGCGCTGCGGCGCTACGCTCTACCCGAGCCTGTCCTCGAACCTGAACCGCGCGTGCGCGATCACGCTCGCCGCACTGGTTACGTTCGTGATTGCGCAGGCATTCCCCATCGTTGAACTGGAAACCAACGGCATCACGTCTGAAACCACGCTGATCGGCGCGATTGTGGCGCTGTGGGGCGAGAACATGGAGGTCATCGCCAGCATGGTGTTTTGCGCGACGATCCTTTTCCCGCTCACCGAACTCATCGCGCTGCTCTATCTCCTGGTCCCTCTGAACGCCGGCTTCGTGCCTCCGGCGTTTAGCCGGGTTCTGCGCGCCATCCAGTTGGTGCGGCCGTGGGGAATGATCGAAGTGTTCATGCTGGGCGTACTGGTCACCCTGGTCAAGATGGTGAGCATCGCGCGCGTGATTCCCGAAGCGGCATTGTTCGCGTTCGGCGCGCTGACGCTTTTGTTCGCCATCATCCTGATGCTCGATCCGATCGTGCTGTGGGACGTGGCGGAGCGCGTTGCGGGCCGGCCACTATCGCTTTCGCCCACTGGCGGCCTTCAGCCCAGCCTGGACGTGAAGACTGAAGGCCAGCCTCCCGCCGATCCCGCCAATAGTTCCGTGAATCCATGAGCAATGCATGAACCGAACATGACTAATAAGCCCCTTCCTCCCGAAGACGAAGCGCCCAAGCCGGTCTACACCACGGCGACCCGTGAAGGCTTGATCGCGTGTCACGCGTGCAATCGGGTGCAAAAGCGCGCGTTTACGGTCGAGCGCCAGCGTTGCTCGCGCTGCGGATCGACGTTGCACAGGCGCCATCCAGACTCGGTCGCGCGAACCTGGGCGCTGTTGCTGTCGGCCGCCATCCTTTACATTCCCGCCAATCTGTACCCGGTGATGCACACATCGTCGATCGTGGGTTCCGAAGACGACACCATCATGAGCGGCGTGGCGCTGTTCTGGAACGACGGCGACTATCCGCTCGCCGGCATCATTTTCATCGCGAGCATTCTCGTACCGATGCTCAAGCTCGGCACACTGGCCTATCTCACGTGGGCCACGCAGACACGCTCCAAATGGCGGCCACGCCAACGAACAACGTTATTCAGGATCGTCGAGAAGATCGGCCGATGGTCCATGCTCGATGTATTTGTTATCACGCTCACCGTGGCGCTGGTGCGCTTCGGCTCGCTCGCCGTTATCACACCGGGACCCGGTGCGCTCGCGTTCGCCTGCGTGGTGGTGCTCACCATGCTGGCCTCCATGCAATTTGACCCGCGTCTGATGTGGGACCCTATCGAACCCTCAGGAACGAAACATGACTAGTCCGCAAGGCCCCGGAAACGATCCCGCCAAAGGCCCGAACGATCCGTCGCGAAATGCGGCTGGTGGCGGTTTGCCGCCCAATCTCCCCGATCCGGTCATCGAGCCGCGCAGCCGCTGGGTACCCTCGCTGGTGTGGGTGATTCCGCTGATTGCTGCACTGATTGGCATTGCCCTGGTGGTGAAGTCGGTAGCCGGGCGTGGACCGACGATCACCATCAGCTTCGTCAGCGCCGAAGGGCTCGAAACCGGCAAGACCAAGCTCAAGTACAAGGACGTGGATGTGGGCACCGTGAAGGAAATCACGCTGTCGAAGGATCACGCGCGGGTGCTTGTGGAGGTCCAGTTGACCAAGACCGCCGAAGATTTCGCGGTCAAGGACACGCGGTTCTGGGTCGTGCGTCCGCGCGTGGCGGCAAGCGGCGTGACCGGGCTCGGCACGTTGCTGTCCGGCGCGTATATCGGGGTCGATGCGGGCAAATCGCCGGAAGATGAAAGCCATTTCGTCGGCCTCGAGTCGCCCCCCGCTGTCACCGGCGATCAAAAAGGCCACCAGTTCACGCTGCGCGGCGAGTCGCTCGGGTCCATCGATATCGGTTCGCCTATCTATTACCGGCGCGTGCAGGTGGGCCAGGTGGCCGGTTTCTCCCTCGACAAGGACGGCACCGGCGTCACCATGCAGGTATTCGTGAACGCGCCGTACGATCAGTACATCGGCACGAACACGCGATGGTGGCACGCAAGCGGCGTGGATTTGCGCCTCGACGCCAGCGGTTTCAAGCTCAACACGCAGTCGCTCGCAACCGTGGTACTGGGCGGTCTCGCGTTCCAGACGCCGCCGAACCAGCAACCTGGACCGCAAGCGCCCAACTATATGACCTTCCGACTCGGCGCGGACGAAACCGACGCCATGCGCGATCCGGACGGCCAGCCGGTACACGTAGTCATGAGGTTCAACCAGTCGCTCCGCGGGCTGTCGCAGGGCGCGCCAATCGATTTCCGCGGCATCGTGCTGGGAAATGTGACCGGCATTGGTATCGAATACGATCCGAAGACGCTCACCTTCCAGATGCCCGTGACAATGGACATCTACCCTGGCCGCCTCGGCAAGCGCTTCGCGGACTCGGTACCGCCCAACGATGCCGCGGCCGGCCAGGAACTGCTTGAACAGCTGGTCGCGAACGGCTTGCGTGGCCAGTTGCGCACCGGCAACCTGCTGACGGGCCAACTCTATGTCGCGCTCGATCTGTTCCCGAAGGCGGCGAAAGCCAAGGTGAATGTGGCGGGCGATCCGGTCGAATTGCCGACCGTGCCGAACACGCTCGACGAGTTGCAGGTCCAGGTGGCGGATATCGCGAAGAAACTGGATAAGATCCCGTTCGACGAGATCGGCACCAACCTGAACAGCGCACTGAAGAACGCGAACAATCTCTTCAACCAGCTCGACACGCAAGTCGTGCCGGAGGCGCGCGACACGCTCTCGGCGGCGAAGAAAACCTTCGGCGAGGCGCAATCCACGTTGCAGCAGGATTCGCCGCTTCAGTCCGACGTTCATCAGGCGCTGCAGGAACTGACGCGCACGCTGCAATCGCTCAATGCGCTCGCCGATTATCTGGAACGTCATCCGGAGTCGCTGGTGCGCGGGAAACCAGGAGATAAACCATGAAGTTCGCCGGAGTTTCGAGGACCGCCGGCGTGGGGTCGGCTCTAGTCGCGCTCACCGTCCTGTCTGCATGCAGTTCGCCGGCTAGCCGCTTCTATACGCTTGGCGGCGGCGACGCCGCCTTGAAAACGAGCACGCCGGCCTCGTTCTATCTGGAGGTATCCGCGGTCGACATGCCGCCTCAAGTCGCGCGGAACCAGATGGTCGTGCAGGACGGCTCGGCGCAGGTCAAGGTGCTTGAGGACGAGCGCTGGGCCTCGCTTCCCGCCGACGAAGTGCGGCGCGCGTTGTCCGCGGACCTGACGCAGCGGCTCGGTTCCATCGACGTATATGGCACGCCTCATCCTGAAGGCGTGCCCGTGTATCGCGTGAAGGTGAACGTGCAGCAGTTCGTGTCGTCGCCAGGGCGTCGCGCGTTGATCGATGCCGTGTGGAGCGTGCGCGGCGTGAACAACCAGGCCGTGTTGACATGCCGCACGCTGGCCGAGCAGCCCGTCGATGCGGGTTTTGACGCGCTGGTCGCCGGGCATAAGCGCGCAGTCAACCAGATTGCCGCCGATATCTCGGCCGGCGTGCACACGGTAAGTCTGGTCCCGATGCCCGTTTCGGCATCGTCGGCCATGCCGAAACCGTCCGCCGGCAAGACGCTCAAAAGCGTTCCGCTGACGCCGGCCGTGCTCCCGTGCCCAATGGCAAGCGTGGCCGCGAGCGCTGCACCGACGCAATAAGCGTGGCTGTGGGGTGATCCTTCGCGAGTCAAGTCCTTAACCCGGTTGTGCTGAAAAGCACGCCGGGTCTTTTGTCGCCCGACCACAACGCCTCGTCTCGAATTTAAGTCACGGTGCTTGGCTGCGGTTAAGATCGCTCTCCGTGACCAATTTCTGCAAGAATCCCAACAAAGATGATGAAACTGATCGGCTCGCTCAGCAGCCCCTTCGTCCGCAAAACGCGGATCGTGATGGCAGAAAAAAAGATCGACTGCGAACTTGTGATCGAAGACGTCTGGGCCGCCGATTCTAAAATCCATGATTTCAATCCGCTCGGCAAGGTGCCGTGCCTGATTCTGGACGATGGCGAAGCCGTTTTCGATTCTCGCGTGATCTGCGAATACGTCGATACCCTCTCGCCTGTCGGCAAGTTGTTGCCCCAAGAAAGGCGCGAGCGTACTGAGGTTCGATGCTGGGAAGCGCTGGCCGATGGCATGCTCGACGCCGCCGTCCTGATTCGCATCGAGACCATGCAACGCGACGCTGATCAACGCAATGAAGCCTGGGTCGCGCGCCAGCAGCGCAAGATCGATTACGGCCTGAAAGCGATGTCCAAAGGGCTCGCCGCGAAGAACTGGTGTTCGGCGAATCATTTCACGCTTGCGGATATCGCGTTCGGGTGCGCGCTAGGCTATATCGAGTTTCGGATGCCCCAAGTGACATGGCGCGAGGAGTTCCCCAATCTGGACAAGCACTTTCAGCGTTTGTCGCAGCGCCAATCGTTTATCGATACATTTCCGGCCTGAAGGGTTTCAGGCGTTCGGCAGGGTGGACGCTTCCTTGGCTTGTTGACCCCTACGCGCCTGACGGCGCGTAGGGGTTTTTGTTTCTCTTCGCTGGTGAGGTTCGGAGGTGTGGTTTAGTCACATTTTCGGAATATATCTATCTACTTGTAGAAAGAATTGAGTGGCCTCGAACCTTTGACACGATGTGACATGTTGCGAGACACATGCGGCACACATGCGACCTATATGGACATACATGCGACATGCTGCGACATGCTGCAACAGACATGCTGCAACAGACATGCTGCAACAGACATGCTGCAACACAAATATCGGCAATCAAAATCTACCTATTGAAAGATAGATTATTTTTGAGATTCTTATATATTTTGATAAACCGTGTTGTGCGTTTCACAATAAAGATAAATGCTGGTAGTTCAACCGAGCGAAACGCTGCGCCGCCTATCGTTTCACGGTTTGCGTGACTTCATCCAGACGCAACTTTGTGTGAAACAGACGGCACGTCAACAAACTACCTTGAAACGCCGCGAATAATGCTCGCGCCGCGACGTCCGGTTTGCCGTTCAAACGCAGGGTTTGCTGCTTGTCGCCTTCGGCCAGAACCTTGGCCAGCCATGACTCATTGGCCTTGAAGAAAGCCTGCACCGCATGGACGACGTCTTCAGTCAGAGACTCGATATCGGTGGCGAGCATGCCGCACAGGCAAATCTGGTTTCCTTCCCCGAGCAATTTGCCGAACAGCTTCACGTATCGGTCGAGCTTTTTTTCGGCTGGCGCGGAGCTATCGATGGCATAAATCGAGGACATTACGTCTGCGCTATAGGTATTCACGGCTTCGAGCACCAGGTCCTCTTTCGCCGGAAAGTAGTAGTGAATGCTCGACGTCTTCACCCCGACCAGCGTCGACAAATCCCGATAACTAAAGCCGTTGTACCCGCGAGTCATTAGCAGAACTTGCGCGTGGTCGAGCAATTGCTCGCGAACCGTGGTTTTTTCAGGCGTTTTATCGGAGTTCATGTCGAAGTCGGTTTCCTCGTCGCCGGATCAGTCGTCTGCCTATTGTCAGCCTGGGGGCTAGGATTGCGGCACCCCAGGCAACGCACCCCGCAACGCCGCAACGCCGCAACCCCGCAACGCCGCAACGCCGCAACGCACCCCCAATTTATCTACTCGCAGATAGATGTTCAAGAACATCCTCTGTTTTAAAAGGGTTTTTCTACGGTGTTTCGGCTGCATTCGCCCCAAACGCGACAAAAGAATCCGATCGGGTATGTACTGATTTTTTATCGATGACCGATGC
>NZ_JBAUSA010000080.1:0-3111 GCF_049581465.1 Caballeronia sp.
GAGTACACCTCCATCGAGACGACGCTGCGCGGGCGTGACCGTGGGAGGGCTGTTCTGCGCCTGAGCGGATGCCGCTGCAGGTTGGGACGCGGCGCCAGCGGGTATGGCCAGTGCAGTGGACGCTGCAACCGATGCGGCGGCCAAATCGGAGGCGCGACGGGCCTGGTCCGCCTCTTCGCGCTTGATGCGCGCCTGCTGACCCGCGATGTCGACCGTGGTATCGTTGTCGCCTGAATCTTTCGGCTTCTGCAATGCGGCTTGCTTGTCTTCCTGATGCTGTTGATATAGACGTTGCAAGTACATCGAGACGCCACTGGCGAAAAGCGCAATCGCGACCAATGCGAGCAGTACGAGCTTCAGTTTGCCGACCCGGGACTTGCGACGCCCAGGCAATGACGGCACGCCCTGCTGGGTGGAGTCTTCGCCGGCAGTGTCCGCGCGGTGCGCGATTTCGTTGTTATCGTTACGATCGGGTTCGTTCATGGACATGTCTTAGCTCCCTGCCTTCGACTCGCTCGACCCGCTTAAACCATCCGAACCACCTGGGTCGGCGGGACTGGCAGAATCCGCATTCGGGTCGTGCTGCACGCGCGCTGTGCCGCGTCGCGAGGATCCTGTCGTGTTGTATCGGCCGTCGGGCGAATATCCATCGTTCCGGATGCCGAGCACCGCCGCCCCGTAGCGAATCACGAACTGCTTGGCGGTCTCGTGAACGACGATCGTGTCGCCTTCCATATGGAAATTCGCCGTTGCTTCCGACCCGTCCGGCAGGATTGTGAAAACCTTCGGCAGATCGCGCGACGTCATATAGCGGAAGTAGGTAAAGCGCCCGTCGTCCCAAGCAGCAGTCGGCGCAAGTTCGCGGTTGCCCCGCATGAAGTACGCGGTGTTGCTCGCAGACAGCCCACCGGTGACCGATTGCCCGGCGCCGAGCGCGATTGCGACGGCCGCCTGTCGGCGCGCAGCAGCGGCCGAGTTTCTGGCCTGCGTGTCCGGATAGTCGAATTTGAGCACCCACGTGGTCGGCTGGCCATGGGAACTGCTCACGAGCGACAATGTGTAGCGACGGCGATTGGTCACCAACATCAGGTTCGTATCGGGTTGGCTGGCGCGCGGCTTCAGCAAGACCCAGTTGTCATTTGTGGACATCGCCCACGCTTTCGCGTCGCCAATGCCGGCGCCCTTGTCCATCACGGCTTCGCCGGGTTCGAACTGGACGAGTACCGCGCGGCCAGGCATCGTGGCGACGCGATACACCTGATCCTCATCAAAGCGGGCGCACTGGATATGCGGGTCCGCGCCGCATGAGTGGGGCGTCTCCAGTGCCCACACGGGCGGCACGATGCAACACGTGGATGCAACAAGTGTCGCCGTCGCGATCGGAAGCAGCAGATGCCGAGTCATCGCGCGCTCCCGCCGGTTGGCGATACAGCGGATGCTGCAGCGGCCGGGGACGCGACTGGGTCGAGTGCCGGGGCGCGGGTCCAATCGCGCGTCACGGTGTAGCTTGTCGCGCGCCAGCCTGTCGGATCGACGTCTTGTGCGTCGACCTTTTCCGGAATGTCGTCGTGCCGGTATGAGATCGTCGCGACCCAGTAGGTCGGCTCAGGACGCGCGACACCGGGGTTAAGCGGAATCAACTGGCGAGAGAGGAACACCTGCGCCGTGCTCCCGACGAAGGTAATCACGCCGACCTTGGCAATGACGCGTGCCTGGTCCTTCAGCACCTTGAGCGGTCCATTAGCCCCGCGAATAAAATTGTCGTAAATATCCTTCTCGCGCTCAGAACTCATCAGCATGACTGCGTCGTGTACGTCTTGAATCGTCTCCCAGTCATAGCTTTCTCGCCATTCAACGTATCGGCGCAGGTCCGCTCGATCGGATTTCTCACCGAACGTGACATGTCCGTTCGCGGCCGTCGGCAGCACGTCAACTTTTCCTGTCGCGTTGTCCACACGAAGCACCGCTGGCGGATTTGGACGCTTTAGCACTCCTAATGCTCCAATTCCAAAAACAGCGACGAGGGCAATGCCGCCGAACAGTACGGATCGGCGATCGGCGCGTTTCGCTTGCTCGCGCGCAGCGTCGACCTTCGACTTTTCGAACTCGCTAGCCTGTTGCATATACCAGTTCGACGGGTCACGTGCCTGCACCTCGGTCGCCGCTGTCGAGGTGTCGTTGCCGGGCGCCACTCGCGCGCGTCGTGCGGGTCCGCTGGCAAAACGCTGCTTCATCGCTGCAAACATAAAACGCCCCTACTTCGAGTTCGTGCTGACGGCGGGATAGTTCACCGGTTGGCTCGTCGACTGGCTCGTCGATTGATCCATCGATTGATTGACCGGCACCCAGTCACCGGTCGGCTGGGGTGGCTTCGGCGGCGAGCCGCAAGCAGCAAGCGCGAGAACTGCGGCTAGAGCGATCATGGTTGCTTTCAAAGCTTGCTCCTTTACCCAACTTAGCTAACTTAGCTAACTTACCCACTTCATCCAATGTGCATTCGTCCGATCAGGCGAACGGCACTCCATATCAAAATCGTGATCACAGCCCATATGGCGACGACCTTCAGAAATTTCGGCCAGAACCAGGCCCAGAATCCGTCCATATCGCCTCCTACGCCCGGCCCCTGATCGAACCACCCTGACCCTTCTCGTCACGGCCAGAACTGCCGCTCCCACCTCGCGGCATCGAGTTTCTAAGCTTACCCACCATGCTGGATATCCCGACTCCTCCACCCAACTGAGATGCCAATCCAGGTAAGTTCCACGAAATAATGACGAACGCAATTCCCATTAAGCAAAGTTCGATGATCTGCTGCCAGGACGGCGTGGTGGCGTTCGGAATCATCGTCGTCGCGAATGCGCACTCGATTGCGCCCGCAGCCGCAAACAACGACACGAGAAAAACATAGTTCATGCACTGCCCGGCCCAGTTCTCAAAAAACCGCCGAGTTGGCGGGAACAGCGCAAGGGAAATAAATAATGGTCCGAGGGCGAGCAGCAGTCCCAACGCAAATTTCGCCAACAGGATGTACGCTGCTGCGATGGCCATGAACGGCGAGCCGAGAATGACGAGCAGACCGATGATTGCAATGGCCGCGATGGTCTGAAAGCC
>NZ_JBAUSA010000081.1:0-2976 GCF_049581465.1 Caballeronia sp.
CAAGCCACCTCGCGAGGTGTTGCGTCACGGCTTCCGGGAATTCGGCGAGCATCTGGTCCGCCGCCGCGCGGGCGGGCTCGATCAGCCAGGCATCGTTTTCCAGGCTGGCAAAGCGCAGCATCGCGGCGCCCGATTGCCGTGCGCCCAGGAATTCGCCGGGACCGCGAATTTCAAGGTCGCGACGGGCAATCTCGAAGCCATCGGTGGTTTCGCGCATGGTTTGCAAGCGGGCGCGGGCAGTCTGCGATAACGGCCCCGCATACATCAGCACGCATACCGATGCCGCGCTGCCCCGCCCCACGCGCCCGCGCAACTGGTGAAGCTGCGCAAGGCCGAAGCGTTCCGCATGCTCGATCACCATCAGCGATGCGTTCGGCACGTCGACGCCCACTTCGATCACCGTCGTGGCGACCAGAAGCTGCACCTCGGCGCGCGTGAACGCGTCCATGACAGCCGCTTTTTCGGCGGGCGGAAGGCGTCCGTGGACCAGGCCAATGCGCAATTCGGGCAGCGCTGCCACCAGGGTTTCGTACGTTTCCACGGCGGTCTGAAGCTGGAGCGTCTCACTTTCCTCGATTAGCGGACACACCCAATACACTTGTCGGCCGGTCAGCGCCGCTTCGCGCACACGTCCAATCACTTCCTCGCGACGGTTATCCGCAACGAGCTTCGTCAGGATCGGCGTGCGTCCGGGCGGCAATTCGTCGATGGTCGACACGTCCAGATCCGCGTAATACGTCATGGCGAGCGTGCGTGGGATCGGCGTGGCCGACATCATCAGCTGGTGAGGCTGGAACTCGCCGCGATCGTCGGCGGCATTCTTCGCTTTCGCACGCAAAGCGAGCCGCTGGGCGACGCCGAAGCGATGCTGTTCATCGACGATAACCAGTCCTAGCCGCGCGAATTCCACCGCTTCCTGAATGATGGCGTGCGTGCCGATCACCAGTTGCGCGCCGCCCGACGCGGCAGCTTCCAGCGCGGCACGCTTGTCCTTCGCCTTCAGGCTGCCGGCCAGCCACGCGACCGTCACGCCGAGCGGCTCAAGCCAGCCGCGCAGCTTGCGGGCGTGTTGTTCGGCGAGGATTTCGGTTGGCGCCATCAACGCGGCCTGATACCCGGCATCGATCGCTTGCGCAGCGGCAAGCGCCGCCACGATCGTCTTGCCACTGCCGACGTCGCCTTGCAAAAGACGCTGCATCGGGTGCGGCAACGTGAGTTCGGTCGAAATCTCGGCGCACACACGTTCCTGCGCACCGGTCAGCTTGAACGGCAACGTATTCAGGAACCGCGCCACGAGCGAATCCTTTTCGTTGAGCGTGCGCTTGGGCATCACGGGCGCGGCACGCGACCGGCGCTCTTCGTGCGCACGCTTGAGCGACAACTGCTGCGCAAGCAATTCCTCGAATTTGATGCGGCTCCACGCCGGATGCGTGCCGTCGATCAACGCGTTCTCGTCGGAATCCGCGTGCGGGTGGTGAAGTGTCCTGACGGCATCGAGCAGCGCGGGAACCTGCAGCGACGCCATATGCGCTCGTACAATCTTTTCGGGCAGCAGTTCGGGTAACGATACGCGCGACAACGCACTGTCGATGGCCTTGCGCAAATACGCCTGCGACACCCCCGCCGTACTCGGATAGACCGGCGTGAGCGCCTGGGGCAGCGGCGTGTCTTCATCGACGGGACGCACGGCCGGATGAACCATCTCCATGCCGAAAAAGCCCCCGCGTACGTCGCCGCGAACCCGCAGGCGAACGCCGATCGCCATCTGCTTGATCTGCGAGCCGTAGAAGTTGAGAAAGCGCAGGGTGAGTTCGTCGCCGGCGTCGTCTTGCAGCTTGACCAGCAGTTGCCGGCGCGGGCGATTGGCGATTTCGTTGTCGAAAACCACGCCTTCGGTTTGCGCGTTGCCGCCGGGAATCAGGTGGGCAATCGGCGTGATGCTGGTTTCGTCCTCATAGCGCATCGGCAGATGCAACACGAGGTCGATATCCGATTTCAGGCCGAGTTTGGCGAGTTTATCGACGGCCTTGGGCTTCTCGGCGGCCGGCTTCAAGGGCTGGACGCGATCTTCCCGCAACACGATGTCCGCCGTGCCGCGCTTGCGCTTGTTTGTACGTGTGGCCGCGTCGCCCCCGGCATCGGGAGCGGCAGGAATCTCGGGATCAGCAAGCAGGCGGCGGTCGGGCAAGGGCATCTAATCTCTTCAAAGTACAATATCGGCTTCGTTCGGCGCGGGGATTAGCATCGACACCGGGCGCCGGTTCGCTCGCGCCCACGCTGTTTGCGAGGCGAGACCGCTGCACGCCGGCCGTGTTTCGTGATCTGCAACGCGCCAGGCCGCGCCCCCACCCGGCAACCGCTCCGCCCCGACAAGACAACGCGCGAGACAAACGCGCACTCACCTGCTTTCCCCTATGTTCACGCTTTCCGACTTCGATTTTAATCTGCCGCCCGAGCTGATCGCGCAAACGGCGCTCGCCCAGCGCAGCGCGAGCCGCCTGCTCGACGTTGACAACCGGCTGGCGACCACGGTTTTCACGGATCGCCAATTCACCGAACTGCCCGGCCTCCTCGAACCCGGCGACCTGCTGGTGTTCAACGATACCAAAGTCCTGAAGGCGCGGTTCCTCGGCCAAAAGGCCAGCGGTGGCCGGATCGAGGTGCTCGTCGAGCGCCTGACCGGCGCCACGACCGCACTTGCGCAGATCCGTGCGAGCAAAAGTCCGCTGCCGGGCACGACGCTCAAGCTCGCCGACGCCTTCGACGTCACCGTCGGCGAGCGCGTCGAACCGTTTTACACGCTGCATTTTCCCGCCGATTGCCTGACGCTGATCGAGCAATACGGACGCCTGCCATTGCCGCCGTACATCGAGCACGATCCCGACGCCTTCGACGAAACCCGTTACCAGACGGTCTACGCGACCCATCCCGGCGCGGTGGCGGCGCCCACGGCAGGCCTGCACTTCGACCCGGCGC
>NZ_JBAUSA010000082.1:0-1720 GCF_049581465.1 Caballeronia sp.
CCAGGGCACAGCACACTGAAGCCGATGCTTTCCCCGTATTCAAGACGAAACGCGTCGACGAAACCGAGTACTGCATGCTTGGTGGCGACGTAGGTCGCGACGCCCGCGGTCGGTGTGCCCACGGCATGATGCGAGGCAGTGTTGCAAATCCACGCTTTCGTGCCATTAGAAAGGAAACGCCTGCCGAACACTCGGCAACCGTTGAACACGCCATACACGTTCACCTCGAACTGCCACCGCAAATCCTCGTCGGTTGTGTCGAATCCCGGTCCGGTTGCGATGACGCCAGCGTTGTTGCAGAGGATCTCTACGTGTCCCAATGTGTCCCACGCAAAGTCCGCCAGCTTCTCGACCGATTCGGATTGGCGCACGTCGCATCGGAAGGGGCGGCCCACCCCCCCCTTCGCTTCGATTTCCGCGCACACTGCCTCGGCTCGTTCGAGCTGCACGTCGGCGACTATGATCCCGCTGGCGCCGGCGTCGGCCAGCGCCAACGCGATGCCTCGGCCGATGCCACTGCCCGCGCCTGTGACGACGCAGCCCTTCTGCTTGATTTCCATATTTTTCTCGGTCTCAGACTAGTGCCGCATGACGAACGGCTGATTGGTGTCTGGCTTGCCACAGATCCACACAGTCTTGGTTTGCAACCATTCGTGGATTGCCTCAACTCCTCCTTCTCGGCCGAACCCGCTGCGCTTATAGCCGCCGAAAGGTGTGGCGCAGCCGCCGACCCGGTAGGTGTTGACCCAGACAGTGCCTGCTTGCAGAAGCTCAGATGCACGCATTGCCCGCCCCATGTCCGACGTCCAGACGCCGGCGGCAAGGCCGTAAAGCGTATCGTTCGCGATCTGGTAGGCATCTTCCTCGGTTTCGAACGGAATGATCGAAAGCACGGGCCCGAACACTTCCTCGCGCGCGATGCGCATGCCGTTATGCACGTTGGTGAAAATCGTCGGCTCGATGAAGCGGCCTCCCTCCGCGCCGGGTCCGCGGTACGGCCCACCACCCAACACGCAATTTGCGCCTTCCTGTTTGGCGATGTCGATGTAGCTAAGTACTTTCTCGTACTGCTGCAGTGTCGCCATCGGACCGACATGAGTGTCCGGTTGCATCGGATCGCCAATTCGCGCGGCCCCAGCCGTCTGCGTCAACCGCTCGACGAACTGATCGTGAATCGAACGCTGGAGCAAAAGCCGCGAGCCGGCGATACAGGTCTGCCCGCTGGCAGCGAAAATTCCAGCGATGGCGCCTACCACGGCGGCGTCAAGATCCGCGTCTTCGAACACGATATTCGGGGACTTGCCGCCCAACTCCAGTGTCACCTGCTTAAAATCGCGCGCTGCTGTCTCATTGATGACGCGGCCGCCAGCCTCCGACCCGGTCATGGCGATTTTCGCTATGTCCGGATGCGCGACCAGTGCTGCTCCAGCTTCGTGCCCATAGCCGGTAACGACATTGACCACACCGGCCGGGAAGCCGGCCTGCGCGAAGAGCTCCGCGAACTGAAGCGTCGAGGCCGAGGTGAACTCGGATGGCTTGATGACAGCGACGTTACCGGCGGCCAATGCGGCGGCCAGCTTGTGCGTCAACAGAAGGAGCGGTGAATTCCATGGTGTGATTAGCGCGACCACGCCCAACGGCTCGTGGCGAGTAAAGGCGAACATGTTGGACCTGCCCGTTGGAATGACAGATCCCTCGATCTTGTCGCTCAGGCCCGCGT
>NZ_JBAUSA010000083.1:0-7158 GCF_049581465.1 Caballeronia sp.
GAAAAAGGGCATTGCGACAGGAACGAACGCGCGAGACAAGACCACCGCGAAAAAGGCGAGCACAACGACCACCCAGAAAAGCCGCGCAGACACCGGGTCTCAACCCAGCCGCCCCGCCAGCAAGAAGGGGGCGGTCGCCAGGAAAAGGGAGAATTGGTAAGCATGGCGCGTCGTACGCAACCGAGTCGACTCGACCTGTGGATGAATGGATTGCCCGTCGGATCCTGGGCGACCGCGCACGGCGGCGAGCGTCTGGTGTATCGGGACGATTGGGTCGCCGATCCGCAAGGGCGCCCGCTCTCGCTGTCGCTGCCCTTTACGCCGGGCAACCAGCCCTATCGCGGGCAGGTTGTCACAGACTACTTCGACAACCTCCTTCCTGATAGCGAGCCAATCCGGCGCCGGATCGCGGCACGGTACAAGACCGGTGGCACAGCGCCCTTTCAACTGCTCGCCGAGCTAGGCCGCGACTGCGTTGGCGCCCTCCAGATGCTGCCGCCCGACCAGGAGCCCGTCGACCTCGCGAGCATCAAGGGGCGGCGCTTAAGCGAGGGGCAGATTGCGGGTCTGCTGCGAGACACGACCTCGGCACCCCAGATGGGGCAGCACGAATCGGTTGATGACCTGCGCCTGTCGATTGCCGGCGCGCAGGAAAAGACCGCCCTCCTCTGGCACGACAATCAGTGGCTTCTGCCCGAGGGCAGTACGCCGACCACGCATATCTTCAAACTGCCGCTGGGGCTCGTTGGCAACATGCGGGCGGATATGCGGACGTCTGTGGAAAACGAGTGGCTCTGCTCGAAAATCGTCGCAGCGTACGGCTTGCCCATCGCCGGGTGCGAAATCGCTCGTTTCGAGGATCAGAAGGTGCTCGTCGTCGAACGGTTCGACCGCACTCTATCGAGCGACGGAACCTGGATCCTGCGGCTGCCGCAGGAGGACATGTGCCAGGCCACGGGCATGCCAGCGCTACAAAAGTATCAGTCTGACGGCGGCCCCGGTATCGAGCCGATCATGGACGTGCTCGCAGGCTCGGACCGCGCCGCAGCGGACCGGCGCAACTTCTTCATGACACAGATGATTTTCTGGCTGCTTGCGGCAACCGACGGCCACGCGAAGAACTTCAGCATCGCCCACCTGCCCGGTAACCGCTACGAATCCACGCCGCTCTATGACGTGCTCTCAGCTCACCCCATCATCGGCACGGGGGGCAATCAGTTCGCTGCGCAACGGGTGAAACTGGCGATGGCTGTGCGCGGCAAGAACGTCCACTACCTCATCAACGAGATCCAGCGCCGCCACTGGATAGCTCAAGGCAAGCGCGTTGGATTTTCTGCGGCGGACGTCGAGGCGATGATCGGCGAACTGACTGCGCGAACCGCGGGCGTGATCGACGAGGTTGCGGCCCTTCTCCCCCGCGATTTCCCGGCGGACGTTGCCGAGACGATCTTCAACGGCATGCGTCGCCTGAATCGCAAACTCGCCGGGCTTCGGTGAGCGTCGCCGGTGTCCGGTGCGACTCAGATCGAAACCCGTTGAGGGAAATCAGTCTGCGCCTTCAACGATCCGGAAGTCTCGCTCTACTGCGTCGCCAAGTACTTTAAGTGCCGCCTGATAGGCCTCACTTTCAAACGCTGCGATGGCCTGCGCGAGGCTGTCGAACTCGACAAGCACCGTGCGTTCCGCAATTCCCGCGCCATGTGCGAACGACGCTACGCCTCGAGCCAGGATTTTTCCACCGCCAGCCTTGATAGCCGGCGTCGCAAGCTTTGAATATTCGACGAGTTGGTCGGCCTTATGAACCGTCCGATACGCGCTTACCCAGTATCCTTTTGCCATATCAATCTCCGGTATTGTTGAGCAGGATGACAAAATCTAAACGATAGATATTCGAAGCGTCTGGTCATCGGCAGCCGCTTCAATCGATTGACCGGCAGCATAGCAAGAAAAAGAAAAGCCGACCTAGTGACGTTAGCCGAATAAGCATGGCAATGCCCTCTCGCTCAACAATGGCTTCTTGCTTAGCTTAGTGAGCGCTTGACAATTCATGTCTAAAAATCTAGTTTTATAAACATGAAACTCGAATTCTCTGACACTATTCCGGTCGATTGGGAGCGCTTCGCCGACGTGTTTTCGGCTTTAGGCGACCGCTATCGGCAGCGCATTTTGCTCTTCTTCGAACCGGGTGAGCGGCTGACCATCAAGCAGATTGCCGACGCGCTTCCGCTAAGCCGGACAGCAGCCCTGCACCACGTTCGCGTGCTGCAGGCGGCGCGCCTCCTCGAAGGCAGCAAAGAAGGCCGCGAGGTCTTCTTAACCGTGAACAAAGCGCTTTTACTAGAAGCCCTGGCGAATACCGCTCGCTACGCAGAACAAGCACTATGACAAATCCTCGCCGCAACATCCGCATTAGCGGCACAGGCGTCGCCGTGCCTGAGCACGTATTGACGAGCGATGAAATTGATCGTCGCTTCGGCCTGCCGGCCGGCACGGTATTCAAACGGTATGGCGTACGCGCCCGTCATCGCACGGTGGAAGAAAACGCGGCTCAGCTTGCCGCCCGCGCGTGCGAAGAGGCGCTTGCCCGAGCCAATCTTAGCTGGAGCGATATCGATTGCCTCGTCGCCGCATCCGCCACGATGGATCAGGCGTTGCCATACAACGCGGCGATGGTTCTAGCGACGATCGGCCCCCGCGCAAACCGGATTGCAGCGTTTGATATCGGCGCAAGTTGTCTGTCGTTTCTCGTGGCACTCGACACGCTCAGTTATCTGGTCGAAGGTGGCCGCTACCATAACGTCATGATCGTATCCGCCGATATCGCTACGTTCGCGCTCGACTGGTCGACGCTTGGCGAATCGGCAATTTTCGGCGACGGAGCGGCGGCTGCGGTGATCCGCAAAAGCAGCGAAGCGGAGGCATCGGCGATTCTTACATCGAAGATCGAGATACACGCAGAAGGTGTGGACCATTGCCATATCAAGGCCGGCGGATCGCGCTATCACCCGCGCAGACTGAGCGAAAGTATCGATCCGCTCTCGCTGTTCCATATGAACGGCCCCCGGTTGTTCCGGACCGTGTCGCGCGAACTGCCGCGCTTCGTGAGCGATCTGTTCAGCGCCGCGGCCCTTACCATCGGCCAGATTCGTCTCGTCGTTCCGCATCAAGCCAGCCGGCTAGCGCTCGACCATTTGTCAAAGCGATTACGTATCGATCCAGCACGTACCATCGATATCCTCGCGAACTTCGGCAATCAAGTCTCAGCGTCGCTTCCGTCGGCGTTGCATCACGCCATCGCGGGCGGCCGGCTTGATCGCGGCGGCACAGTCCTGCTGATCGGGACAGGTGCGGGCGTGACGATCGGCGGCATGGTGATGGTCTATTGAAATGCGCGTACTCGTGACGGGTGGCACCGGTTTTCTCGGGCGGCATATCGTATGGCGCCTCAACACGCTCGGCCACGACGTAGTTTTCACCGGGCGTAACGAGCATCACGCGTCGGAAGTCTTGCGTCATGGCGAGCCGGGCAAAAGCCGCCTCGATTTTATTGCGTTGGCGCATGGCACTCCTAACAGTACGCGCGCATTGCAAGCCGCAGCGGCCCAAACGGACGCAATCGTGCACTGTGCGGCGCTTTCGTCTCCTTGGGGACATCGTGACGATTTCGAGCGCGCCAATATCGATTCGACACGCGAAGTGATCGACGCATGCGCGGCCTACCGTATTGCGAAGCTCGTACACCTGTCGACGCCTAGCCTATATTTTAATTTCCAAGATCGCGTGGCGATCCGCGAAGACCAGCCTTTGCCGCGCCCCGTCAATGAATACGCAAGGACCAAGGGCATAGCAGAGCAGATGGTCATGCATTCCGGCATTGGGTCAGTGATCGCACTGCGCCCGCGCGCGATCTTCGGTCCCTGGGACAGCACTCTTCTGCCACGGCTCCTGCGAGTAGCCCGGCAAACACGCTTGCCGTTACTGCACGGCGGCACGGCACTGGTTGACATGACATACGTCGATAATGTCGTCGACGCTGCCTTGCTCGCGCTCTCGGCCGACATCGAGCGCGCCACGTTAAATATTAGCAACGGCGAACCCATGCCCGTCATCGACCTGTTCCAGGCGCTCGCCGCGGCCTTCGGCTTCGAGCCGCGTTTTCGTAACGTTCCTTATTACCTGCTTGCCGCGATCGCCGCATTGCTTGAGGGTATTGCCACGCTCAGGCCACGCTGGGAGCCTCCCATTACACGTTACTCGGCCGGGCTTCTCGCCTTTTCTCAGACACTCGATCTGACACAAGCCCGCGAGACGCTCGGATATTTTCCTCGCGTGCCGTTTGCTGAAGGCCTCCAACGCACCGCAGCGTGGTTTGCCCTGCAGCCAGAGCGCCGCGAATGAGCGTCAACCTCCGCTTTCATTTGCTTAAGGTTGGGCACTGTTCGCACCCCGAGTGCGTGACGCAACGTGGCGGCCGGTTTTCCGCCACGCCTTTCCCCGCGCTCGTGGGGCTGATCGTCCATCCGCAACGCGGCCCGATGCTGTTTGACACGGGTTACAGCGACGCCTTCTTCGCCGCGACAAAGCCCTTTCCCGAGCGCTTTTATCGATGGGTCACACCCGTTTCGCTCCCGAGCGACGAATCGCTGGTCCGACAACTTGCGCGCCACGGTTACGCCCCGGGTGATATCAAGCATTTGTTCGTCTCCCATTTGCACGCGGACCATATAGCCGGCTTGTCGGACTATGCGAACGCACGATTTTTTGCGCTGCGTGCCGAAGTGGATGCCATGCGCCGCCGCTCTCGGATCGGTGCACTGCGCCGCGGCTTCCTGCCTGCCCTGCTGCCTGCGAATTTCGAGTCCAGACTGAGCTTCGTGGAGGATTTCCCTCGCGTGCGCCTGGCCGATTCGATGAAGCCGTTTTCCGAAGGCTTCGACCTGCTTGGCGATGGCAGCCTGATCGGTGTCCCACTACCCGGCCACACAGCGGGCCAGATGGGCGTGCTGTTCCGTGCAGCGGATGGACGCGACGTGTTCCTGGTCGCCGATGCGTGCTGGTCGCTCGACGCAGTCAGGCGCGACAGGCCGCCAACCTGGATTGCATCCCAGCTCTTCGCGGACAAGCGCGCCTATCTGGATACGTTCTACGCCGTCAGGCAACTGCTCGCCACGCGCAGCGATCTGCTGATCGTGCCATCGCATTGCGAATCAACCTGGAGGCGCGTAAGCGATGAAACCCGCTGAACTCATGCTCCTCCTGATCGCCTTTATCCGCACACGTTGGGGATTTCGCTTTCGCGACCGCGCTTCGCTTGAGCGCTGGCAGAACAAGCAACTTGCACGTTTTATCGGCGGCAGGCTGCGAAATGCGGCTTTTTATAGCGCATGTACCGCACGCAATATCACGACGTTGCCGATCGTGGACAAGGCGATAACCCTTGCGCAGTTTTCGGCATTCAACACCCTCGGCGTATCGCTTGAAGATGCCACGAACGCCGCGCTCGTTGCAGAGCGTTCGCTCGATAAGGCCGCCGCTGTCGAAACCGGTTGGACCGCCGGTCTTTCAAGTGGCACACAAGGGCCGCGTGGCGTGTTCCTCGCGTCTGCCCGGGAGCGCGCGACATGGGCAGGCATTCTGGTCGCTCGCACGCTTGACCGCGATCTGCTGAAGGACATCCTGCTGCGCCGCGCGCCGCTGCGAGTCGCGTTTTTCCTGCGCGCGAACAGCGCACTTTATACAACGCTCAAGAGCCGGCGCATCGATTTTCGCTTCTTCGACCTGCAACGCGGTGCCTTCGCGCACGTCGACGCTTTGACGCAATTCGAACCGGACGTACTCGTCGCACCGGCCAGTGTGCTCGCGTGGCTTGCCGGCGAGTCGCTGGCCGGCCGCGCGGCGATTAGCCCAAGGAAGATTATCTCAGTCGCCGAGGTGCTCGAACCAGACGACGAACATCGGATTCGCTTGGCTTTCCACCAGCCTGTGCACCAGCTATATCAATGCACCGAAGGCTTTCTCGCTTATACGTGCGCCGAAGGCGCGCTGCATCTCAACGAAGAATTCGTGCATATAGAACCGGAATGGATCGATGAAAGCCATACGCGCTTCAGACCGGTCATCACGGATTTCACGCGCCGCACGCAGATGTTCGTCCGTTATAGGTTAGATGACATTTTGCGCGTACGCGCTGAGCCATGCGCGTGCGGCCGTTTCACTCGCGCACTCGCGGCAATCGATGGCCGCCTGGACGACGTCTTGTGGTTCCCCACGACCGATCACACACGCTTGCTTCCACTCTTTCCGGACGTTTTGCGCCATACGTTCGCGCGCAATGCGAATGACGTTGCCGATTATCGGATCGAGCAGCAGGGTGACACTTTGCATCTGGCGGTGACCGGCAACGATGCCGTGTTCGATGCGATCAAACTGGCCGTCGATAAGCTGGCCATTTCGCAAGGTATGGAACCCCTTCCCTGGCTGCGTGTCGAGATGCAAGAGCCGAGGCCGGCGGCCAAGCGCAGGCGCATCGTCTGCGTTGCGCGTCCGCTCGCTTTCTCCGTCAGGATTCCTGATGACGCGTAATGTGCTCATACTGGGCGGCCGCTCGCCCGCTGCGTTGGATCACGCGCGCCGCTTCGCGCATCAGGGGTGGAGGGTTTTCGTGGCGGATAGTATTCCCTGCCAGATCAGCGGCGCGTCACGTGCGGTCACCGCCGTGCTGGCCATTGCATCGCCAAGGCACACACCCGAGCGCTTTGTCGATGATCTGCGGCGCGCTTCGCTCACGCATGCCATCGACATGATCGTGCCGACCTGCGAGGAAGTATTCTTTGTCTCGCGCTACCGTGACCGGCTACCGGCACACGTCCGAGTCGTGGCGGACGACTTCGGCAAAATGCGCGAGGTGCACAGCAAATGGCGCTTCCTGTCGCTGGCTCCGGATTGCGGTGTCGAAGTGCCGGAATCGGTGCTGGTTACATCGATCGATGAAGCGCGCGATTGGGCCGGAACCAAGCCGATCGTGCTGAAGCCGGAGTTCTCGCGATTTGGCGTGCATGTACGGCTTTATCGCGATGGCATGCCTCCCGACGCGCCATCGCTCAAGCCGCTCGGCAACTGGGTGGCGCAGGTCTACGCCGATGGCCGCGAGTTCTGTTC
>NZ_JBAUSA010000084.1:0-4551 GCF_049581465.1 Caballeronia sp.
AGCTGCTCCTGCATACGCTTCATCGAAAACAGCAGGCTCGAGCGGTCGTCCGGTGCCGTCTTAACCACTGCGGTCAGGTCGTTGTTGGCAATCTGGTTGGCAATTTCAGCGGCATAGGATGGCTCGCCGCCCAGGGAACGGAGGATGCCCCGGTTGAGCAACACCACGACAGCCGACAGGGCCGCGGCCAGTATCACCAGAATCCCGAGGCTCTGATACAGAGTCGAGCGAAATGCGGCATCGATGTCGTCGACGTAGAGCCCTGTCGAGACAATCCAGTCCCACGGCTCATAGATCACGCTGTAGGCTATTTTGGGCGAGGCTTCCGTCGCCCCTTTTCTTGGAAACGCGTACGCGCTAAAGCCCCTGCCGTCACGTTTGACGGAGGCGACGATCGCCCTGAAGAGGTAGACACCGTTCGGATCCTTGACATCACTGACGTCCTTGCCATTCAACTCCGGCAGTATCGACATCAGGACCGTCGGCTGCGAGTTGACGATGATGAAATAACCGCCTTCGCCGTACCGCATGTTGCGGATGGCGTCCATGGCTTGTCTCTGGGCTTCCGCTAAGGGCAGGGTGCCGGCGGCCGCCTGGTCGGCAAATGTCTTGACGACAGTCAGGGCATTCTCCGACACGTGAGTCAGGTCCGCCTTTCGCTCGTCCAGCCGCATTTCTCTTGTTTGGTAAGCGTTGTAGATCGAGATTCCGGCTAGACACAGCAAGCTCAGGATCAGTGGCAGCCAAAGCTTTTGAACAAAAGACAGTTTCATGTATTTGCGAACCTTTCGATCGATAGTAACGAACAGGCAAAATTGCCATGGACGTAGGCCACTGTGGAGGACGTCCCTTTCTTGACCTGATGGCCAACCGTTGCTTCACCATGCGGTCATTGACAACACCTTGCGTGTCCGCGTTCATGCGGGCCTTTTGCGCAATGACCGCCGCACTCATCACCAACAACAAAACGAGTACCGCAGCAATCGTGGCGGTCAAGCCGTGCGCCGATTTTCATTGCCAGGTTGAAGCTCCATGGATGGGCGCATCCTCTTTATCGGCGCGAATCAGGAATAATCTAGGGGTGTTGACCTAAAATGAAGCGCTCGCGAGGCCGTGGCAATGCTTCCTTGTTCTACGGCAGCCATAAAAACCCGAGGGACTCGGTATCGATGCGCATTGGCGGCATGAAGATGGGGTGGCTCACCCATCGCAGTTGACGATGGCTGGCTTCGCGGAAAAGCAATGGCTGAGGCCATTGTCCATATTATGATCCGGCACCGCCAAAGGACTATCGCACCCCGCCCAAGCCCAATGTGGCATAAGGCACGCACGCATTCGGTACAGCGAAGTATCGCCTGGGTCGACCTCCAAATAACACAATTGAGAAGACGTCATGAACGATGTGGTAACCGAATCCTACTCTCCGTCGGTGCCGTCTCACAGGTGGTACTCGCGCCTGACCAGAAAGCACTGGCTCACGCTAAATGGCGCATTTCTTGGATGGATCTTCGACGGGTACGAAGCGCTTGCCCTGATCATGGTGCTGCCTGCATTGATGCATTCGGTATTGACGCCAGGCCAGATGAGCTCACTACCACTTTACGCCGGGTTGGTGATCGGGATCACATTGCTCGGCTGGGGAATCGGCGGACTGGTCGGTGGCGTACTCGCTGACTACGTGGGGCGCAAGCCGATGATGATGTGGTCGGTACTTCTGTACGCGCTGTTGACTGGATGCACGGCGTTCTCGGGCAATCTGATTTACCTTTGTGTCTTGCGCTTCTTAACGGGCCTCGCCATGGGCAGCGAATGGAGCACAGGCATCGCGCTGATTGCAGAAACGTGGCCGCGTGAAGCAAGAGCAAAGGGTGCTGGATTTCTACAATCTGGATTCGGCTGGGGCACTCTCATTGCGGCCCTGATCTGGTATGCCTTGTCGGTCTACGATCCATTCGGAGCGGACAACTGGCGTGTGATGTTTGTCGTTGGCGCATTGCCTGCACTATTTGTTCTCTACATTCGGCGCGGTGTCGATGAATCGGAGCAATGGCAGCAAGCCGTGCGCAATAAGCAATGGAGCGCAACCGGTACCAGCGACGCGAGCAACCGCCCCACCAAGCGACCTTTTACCTTGAAGCAGGTGTTTAGCGAGCGCGAGTCCGTTCGCCGAATCGTACTGACGACTATCCTGTCCATCGTGACGATTGTGGGCTGGTGGGCCGTCTCGAGTTGGCTGCCTGCCCGCACGGCGGAACTGGCGGCACTAGAGCACGTCGTCAATGCAAGTCACTGGATCTCGTCGGTATCGATTGTCTACACGATAGGTGCCATTCTTGCCTATATGCTTTCGGGTTTCATCATCGATGGCGTGGGTCGTCGTTGGTATCTTTTTCTGGGCTTTACCGGTTCACTGGCGACAACTGTCTTGGCCTATGGCTGGATCAGTTCTGTGGAAGGTATGCTGGCCATTGCCGCTATCAATGGATTCTTTACGCTGGGTTGCACGTTCGCCTGGCTCGCCATTTATCCTGCCGAACTATTCAATGCGTCCGTCCGCTCAACCGCGACGAGCTTTGTGTTCAACTCTGCCCGCCTCGTTGCTTGGATTTTCCCGATTCTCTCCGGCTCAATGATCAAATCCTTTGGCGGCGTATCTCATGCCGCACTGGTGTTCGGCTCTGTGTATGTCATCGGCATGATTCTTCCCTGGTTTCTTCCGGAAACAAAAGATATCGGCTTGCCGGAGGATCTTGATTCCCTTAACGCGCACGCTACGCGCAGCTAGGAGTTGTACATGGGCTGCACGCTTTATGAAAAGATATTCGACGCCCACGTCGTCTGAAGCCAGGCGGACGGCACCGTCTTGCTCTACGTTGTTCGCTACCTCATGAATGAGGTAGCGACCGCAAGCATTCGATATGACCATCAGAACCCGCCAGGCTGTCTCGGACCCGTGCCATATCGACTGGCATCATCTCCTTCGCCGTATGCCATTCTCGCCTCTCACCAGGGCGGAGGGTCTGTCAGCTTGGCAGGAATCGTCATTAATAGCCAGCGCTCCTCTGCTCTCCCAGGGACGCTGAGCGGATGCCTTACGTCCTGCATGGTTGATCTGAATCCCCCAGCGCGTCTGCGGCGATGCAACGCGGCGAGCAGCGGCCATCACGCGCGCCAGCGCAGCTTCACTAATGTCGCTGTACAGTCGCAGTCACCCACGCATAATGCGGCCGTGCCGCTCGGTAGCGGTAGCCTATCTCCGCAATCGAACTTCCCGCGAGTTTCGTAAACTGTGCCGGCACCGCGCTTCCCGGTTGTCGCATCGCCTCTATTGAACTGTCTCCGGCCTCACTTTCTTTTTATGCCTGAAATGAAACCCGCCCGGTCTTGTACTACCAGGAGTCGAGACATTGTCACCACCATTCGTCGGGCGAGCAGTCGCAGCACCGTGCGCATTGCCACCCCCGGAACCACCGTTACCATTTCCGCCGCCCGCGGCTAGAGTGACACTCGACACCGCAACAAGCAGCGGAAAGAGTGCACGTTGCAGATTCACCGTAAAGCGATTCATGTTCGTACTCCTTCGGTAAGGCTAAAAATGTGATGTCACTACCGGAGCCAATCGAGCCCAGGCACCAAAGTCGGCCTGTGAATTGAGATAGATGAAGTGCTTTATAGGCGTTGGGCAACTCCTTTAGTATCGTCGCATTTCGTTTGGCGATCCTAACGTTAAGAACAATTAATATGGCAACCGACGCAGACCGGCGACGCCGCTTCTAAGGTGAGATACCGACTCTTTGAAGCCGAGAGGCTATGGTAGCCGGCGCGAGGAGGCGCTATGAAAACACCGCGGATTGCGGACGACGCCAACTTCGGGGGTGGGGAGCGGTCAGTCCACGGGAAATGGTGTGAAGGCTACGAGGAAGGGGTTCTGTCGCAGTGAGGAAATCGGGAAAAGTCCGGACGGAACGAATAGGAATGCTAATTTCACAAGAGCGTTAAAGTCAAGGGAAATTTCGGTTGGCTAGCGCGACTTTTCAAGACGTACGGCATCGTCGCCGCATTCATCGTGCTGTGCGTCTTCCTGAGTTTCGCCAACGAGTTCTTTCTGACCTGGGGGAACTGGACGAACATCATTCGCCAGACGGCGATCAACGGCATTCTCGCGATCGGTGTCACGTTCGTGATCCTCACCAAGGGGATTGACCTGTCCGTGGGCGCCGTCATGGCGCTTGCCGGAGCGGTGGGCGCAAGCCTGGCGACGGCGTCTAATCCGCATGGCATCTGGCTCGTGTTGCTGGCGGGCTGCACGGTCGGCGTGGTGCTCGGCGGACTCAAGGGCTTGCAGTCGCAAAGCTGTCGCTGCCGCCATTCGTGGTGACGCTCGGCATGCTGAGCGTCGCGCGCGGCATGACCTACATCTTCACCGATGGACGGCCTATCCCCGATCTTTCAGACGGTCTGCTCTGGCTCGGCAGCGGCAGTCTGCTAGGCGTACCCGTGCCTATCCTGCTGCTGATCGTCGTGTTCGGTGTCTGCTGGTTCGTACTGCAC
>NZ_JBAUSA010000085.1:0-2273 GCF_049581465.1 Caballeronia sp.
ACTTCGCATGGTGCGCTTCCATGCGCTTATTGTTCACCATAGAAAACAATCATTTCAACGATAGCGTCTTTGCATAGACGCCCGAGGTTCTTACACTCCAGTACACATTCATCACTTCAGGTGCACATCATGAAAAGCTTCAGCGATCGCGCGGACGTCGGACATTTCATCGGGGGCCAACGCGTGCCCGGCGCGGGTACGCGTACCCAGCCGATCTTCAATCCGGCCACCGGCAAGGAAGCGCGCACGCTGCGCCTGGGTGACGCAACCGATGTCGACGCGGCCGTCGTCGCAGCCAAAAAAGCGTTCCCGGCGTGGAGCAATACGCCGCCCATCCGCCGCGCCCGTGTCATGCTGCGTTTCCTGGAATTGATGAACAAGCATGCCGACGAACTCGCCGCAATTATTACGGCCGAGCACGGCAAGGTATTCAGCGACGCGCACGGCGAGGTAGCGCGCGGTATCGATGTGATCGAGTTCGCGTGCGGCATTCCGCAACTCCTGAAGGGCGATTACACGGAGCAGGTCTCCACAGGTATCGACAACTGGACGACGCGCCAGGCGCTTGGCGTGGTCGCCGGGATCACGCCGTTCAACTTTCCATGCATGGTGCCATGCTGGATGTTCCCCGTGGCAATCGCGGCAGGCAATACGTTCATCTTGAAGCCGAGCGAGCGGGATCCTTCGGCAGCGCTCTTCATGGCGGGACTTCTGCAGGAAGCGGGCTTGCCCGATGGCGTTTTCAGCGTGGTGCAGGGCGACAAGGTCGTGGTCGACGCATTGCTCGTTCACCCCGACGTCAAGGCCATCAGCTTTGTAGGGTCGACGCCCATCGCCAATTACATCTATCAGACCGGTGCGCAGCACGGCAAGCGCGTGCAGGCGCTCGGCGGTGCGAAGAATCACATGGTCGTGATGCCCGATGCCGACATCGATAAGGCCGTCGACGCGCTGGTCGGTGCAGGATATGGATCGGCAGGCGAGCGCTGCATGGCGATTTCGGTCGCGGTTCTCGTCGGCGATGTGGCCGATAAGCTCGTCCCGCGACTCGCCGAACGCGCACGCGCGCTAGTCGTGAAAAACGGCATGGAAGCCGATGCGGAAATGGGACCTGTCGTCACGCGCCAGGCGCTCGAACGCATTGAAGGCTACATTGCACAGGGTGTCGAAGAGGGCGCGACCCTGGTCGTGGACGGGCGCAATTTCAAGGTTCCTGGTCATGAAGAGGGCTTCTTCACCGGCGGTACCTTGTTTGACAACGTCACGCCCGAAATGCGCATCTACAAGGACGAGATTTTCGGCCCGGTCCTCTCGTGCGTTCGCGTGAAGGACTTCACCGAAGCCGTCGACCTCGTCAATGCGAACGAGTTCGGCAATGGCGTCGCTTGCTACACCAGTGACGGCCACGTGGCGCGCGAGTTTGGACGGCGTATCGAAGTCGGCATGGTCGGGATCAACGTACCCATTCCGGTACCGATGGCATGGCACGGCTTCGGTGGCTGGAAGCGCAGCCTGTTTGGCGACATGCATGCCTACGGTGAAGAAGGCGTGCGATTCTATACTCGTCAGAAATCGATCATGCAGCGCTGGTCGGAGAGCACGGACAAGGGCGCCGAGTTCGCGATGCCGACAGCGAAGTGATGCAGTAAGGCATACGCCGAGTGTGAGAAGATTACAAAGAGTTTGCCCCGCGCGATTCCGGTCGCGCGGGGCAAACGTCCTTTTGCAATCGACTTTTCTCCACAGCTATTCCTATGACCTTTCTCGATGTATCGGCGATTGCGGACTGGCACGCGCATGTCTACTTCGACGCCACCAGCCGCGACGCGGCCTGGCAGCTACGGGAGGAAATCGCACAGCGTTTCGACGACGCCCTGAAGGTCGGCCGTTTCCACGAGCGCCCCGTCGGACCCCATCCAAAATGGTCGTTTCAGCTTGCATTCGACCGGACGCAACTGGCTGGCGTCGTGGAATGGCTGACGCTGAACCACGGTTCGCTCGACGTGTTCCTGCACCCGAATACCGGCGACGCCCTTCGCGATCATCGCGACGCAGCGTTGTGGATCGGGCATTCGCATGAGCTATTGCTTGATCTATTCACGGCCTGAATACACAAGAAAAAAATGCCACTGAGCCCGAGCCGCGCAACAAGCCGCGCGCGACACGACCGAACCGTCGCGCAGATTCGTGTGTAACGCCGGCCGGTGGTCGCTGATGCGCGGGCAGGGGCCGAGGCAGTACACGGCGGGCGGTCCGCCGAGGCTAGCCAAGGC
>NZ_JBAUSA010000086.1:0-5699 GCF_049581465.1 Caballeronia sp.
GAACGGGTATGGAGTCACGCAGAATTATCAAGAAGCACTGAAATGGCAAACGTCTGCCGCGCAGAAGGGCAATGCAGCGGGCCAGTTTAATCTGGGATTACTTTATCTTCGTGGGCAGGGAACCAAAGCCGATAAACGAGAGGCGCTTAAGTGGTTGCAACTATCCGCCGGGCAAGGGTACGACGCGGCAAAAACTCTACTAACCGAACTGCAGTAGGGCATTCCGACGTCCGTGGTCACGCACGTGGTCGCAACGGCTCAAACGGCGGGTCGGATCGCGCACCGGATCGATGCCGTTCTCGCGGCAGACGTCGAGAAAGGTTGCCAGGGACGTAGCGCCCTCAGGCTTGAGCGTGGGAATGTCGATGGCATAGAAGTCCGCGCCTCCGTTGAGGCCCAGGAATTCGCCGCGTACATGCCGGTGTCGGGTCGTAGGTGACGACGGCGCGATAACTGTCGATGCTTAGGATGTTCATGGTTTTACTGCGTGCGATTAGAGCCACTTGCGGATGCTGGCGATAGCCCCTTTGTCGGTGGTCGGCATTCCGGGACGCTGGCATCGAAACTGCTGAACTCCTTGGGCTATGAAGTAATCATGTAACAATGCGTAAGCTTTTCCGCATATCTCACCTTGCGCGAAGAACAACTTACAAACTTGAAATGCCAGAAAGTGGGCGATCCGCTATATTCGCACCCACCTGAACAAAGAACGGCTCAAGGCGCGCACTATGAAAAACACTTTTTCTTCCCGATTGCTTGCTGGCATCGCCGGTATGGCAATCGTTTCCGTCGCCAGCCTGGCGCACGCCGCCGATGTGCGGCTGGGCATCAACATCGGCATTCCTGCGCCGGTGTACGTCGTGCCGCAGCCTTACTACGCACCGCCTCCGCCGCCCGTGGTCTATGCGCCGGCGCCGGTGTACGTGCGGCCGCCACAGATCGTCATCGGGTGGTACGGCAATCGTTACTATGACGGCCGCCGTTACTGGGCGCGCGATGACTGGTATCGGCACCACGGCGGCCCGGGTTACGGGCACGGCCACGGCGGCTACGGCGGTCCAGGAGATGGTTACCGAGGGCAGGGCCCGAATCGTGGCTATGGTGGCTGAGTTCGGCTAACTGGCCGTCAAGCACACAAAGGCCGTCCCGCGAAAGCGGGACGGCCTTTTACTTGGTGCGCCCGGCATGGGCGCAATCCTTGACTGATCAAAGCTTCGCAGCGTTTAAACCTCAAAGACGCCACAAAACTCCGCGCACACACGAAACCCCTATTCGGCCGCCAGCCCAGACATGCCGCCGACAACCGCATTGAACCCACTGTCGACGTGAACGATTTCCGCGCTCATGCCCGCCGCCAGATCCGACAGCATGAACGCCGCCACATTGCCCACCTGCTCGATGGTCACATTGCGACGCAACGGCGCGTTGCTTTCCACGAAATCCAGGATCTTGCCAAAGCCCTTGATACCGCTGGCCGCGAGCGTCTTGATCGGGCCGGCCGAGATGCCGTTCACCCGCACGCCCTTTGATCCCAGCGATACCGCCAGGTAACGCACGCTCGCTTCAAGCGAAGCCTTGGCGAGACCCATCGTGTTGTAGTTCGGAATGGCACGCTCGGCGCCGAGATAGCTCAGCGTGAGCAGCGATGCGTCGTCGGACAACATGGATTGCGCGGCCTTGGCCAGCGCCGGGAAGCTGTAAGCGGAAATATCGTGGGCGATGCGGAAATTCTCGCGCGTCATGCCATCGAGGAAATCGCCACCAATCGCTTCACGCGGCGCAAAGCCGATCGAGTGAACGAGGCCGTCGAGATTTTCCCAGCGTTCCTTGAGCGAGACGAAGAGGGCGTCGATCTGGGCGTCGTCGCCGACGTCGCACGGGAACACGAGATCGCTGCCGAATTCCGTCGCGAACTCGGTGATACGGTCCTTGAAGCGGTCGCCGACATACGTGAACGCGAGTTCAGCGCCTTCGCGCTTGCACGCTTGCGCAATGCCATAGGCAATTGAGCGATTGGACAGCAAGCCTGTCAGCAGAATCCGTTTTCCAGCGAGAAATCCCATGAATGCTCCTAAAGAAGTCGATGTCGTGCCTGCCCGGTGCCCCGATACAATGCCGGGCGGGGGTTTTACGTAGATTAGAATTCTCTCACATTGCACGCAATGCGCCGTCCAGCGGCTGTTCGTTCAACGTTCTGCACAAGCCGTTTATTTATTCATTGTCAAAAGGCACTCATGGCGACTGGCTCCCGAAGAGTCTTCGGTCTTTTGTTTGCAAGCATTCTGGCTGGTTTCGCCGGCCTCGCAGTGTCGAACTCAGCGTTCGCGGTCTACGCGATCGCGCAATATGGCGAGCCGAAATATCCGCCCGGTTTCAAGCATTTCGACTACGTGAATCCCGATGCGCCGCACGGCGGCACGCTGGTCCTCGCGAACCCCGATCGCCTCACGAGCTTCGATAAATTCAACCCGTTCACGCTTCGCGGTAATCCGGCGCCTGGCCTGGGTTATCTCTTCGAGACCCTGACAACAGGCAGCCTGGACGAAGTATCGACGGCCTATGGCCTTCTGGCCGACGACGTGAGCGTGGCGCCCGACGGCCTGTCCGCCACGTTCCACATTAATCCGACCGCGCGTTTTTCCAACGGCGATCCCGTTACCGCCGACGACGTCAAGTACTCGTTCGAAACCCTCAAGAGTCCGCTGGCCGCGCCGCAATACGCCGTCTATTTCGGGCAGATCGCACAGGCCGTGATCGTCGATCCGCTGACTATTCGCTTCGAATTCAAGGAGCGCACACGCGAGATGCCGTTTATTGCTGGCGGTATTCCCGTGTTTTCGCGCAAGTGGGGCATGAAGCCGGACGGCAGCCACGTGCCGTTCGACCAGCTCGCGTTCCAGAAGCCGATTGGAAGCGGGCCGTATCTCATCGAAACGTATGACAACGGCCGTACGATTACCTATAAGCGCAATCCAGCCTATTGGGGCAGCGCGCTACCCGTTCGCGTGGGCACCTATAACTTCGAGCGCATCTCGTACAAGCTCTACTCCGATGGCGTCGCGCGGCTCGAAGCCTTCAAGGCCGGCGAGTACGACGCGCTGGTCGAGTACATTGCGCGTAGCTGGGTGCGTCGCGACATCGGCAAGCGCTTCGACAACGGCGAATTGATCAAGCGCGAATTCCGCAATCACAACGGCGCGGGGATGCAGGGCTTCTTCATCAATCTACGCCGGCCGATTTTCCAGGACGTGCGTGTGCGTCGCGCGCTCGATCTCGCCTTCGACTTCCAGTGGCTCAACCGGCAATTGTTCTTCAACCAGTACACCCGCACGGACAGTTTCTTCGTCAACACGGACCTTCAAGCGACGGGCACGCCGAGCGCGGGCGAGCTCGCGATCCTCGAGCCGCTGCGCCCGCAACTGGACCCCGCCGTATTCGGGGCAATGGTGAAGCAGCCCGACACCGACCCGCCTCATTCCTTGCGCGCGAACCTGATCGAGGCCCGCAAGCTACTCGCCGATGCCGGTTGGACCTACCGCGACGGCGCGTTGCGCAATGCGAAGGGCGAGCCGTTCGTATTCGAAATTCTCGACGATACGGGCGGTGGGGCATCGATGGAACCCGTCGCCGCCGTGTATCAGCGCAACCTGCAAAAGCTGGGCATCGTGGCGAATTTCCGAACGGTCGATTTCGCGTTGATCCAGAAGCGTCTGGACGCGTTCGACTTCGACATGACGAGCATCCGCATGCCGGACGTGCAGGTTCCCGGCACCGAGCAGGAATCGCGCTTTGGCAGTAAATCGGCGGATACGCAAGGTTCCGATAACTACATCGGCCTGAAGTCGCCCGCCGTCGACACGATCGTGCATACGCTGATCGGTGCGCAGACCCGGGAGCAACTCGTCGATGCCACGCACGCGCTCGACCGTGTGCTGATGCATGGCTACTATGTCGTCCCGCATTGGTACTCGGCCTCGCACAGGGTGGCGTACAGGAACACGCTCGCCTATCCGGCCACGTTACCGCTGTACTACACCGCAAATGACTGGATCACGTCGACGTGGTGGTTCAAGCCGTCGGCGGAGGCCAGGAAGTAGTTTCGAGCAATCAACCCCAAGCAATCAACCGGAGCGCCGCGCATGTGGAGCTACATCCTCAAACGCATACTTTTGATGATTCCGACTCTGCTCGGCGTCCTCACGCTGACGTTCGCGGTGATCCAGTTCGTGCCGGGCGGTCCGGTCGAACAAGCGGTGCACGACCTGCGGCGCGGCGAGCAGGGGCCGTCCTTCGGCATGCGCACGCATACGGGCGTGGATGCTCAGCAGGTCGCGCAACTCCGCGCGCTCTATGGCTTCGATAAACCGCCGCTGCAACGCTATTGGCTCATGCTCGGCCGCTTCGCGCGCTTCGATCTGGGCGACAGCTATTTCCGCCATCAAAGCGTGTGGTCGCTGATCGTGTCGAAGCTGCCGGTGTCGATCAGCATCGGCTTGTGGACGTTCTTCATTACCTACTTGATTTCCGTGCCGCTGGGGATCGCGAAGGCCGTGCGCAACGGTTCCCATTTCGACGTTGCCACGAGCCTGCTGGTGCTGGTCGGCTTCGCGATTCCCGGCTTTGTGCTGGGCGTGTTGCTGCTTGTGCTGTTCGGCGGCGGCTCGTTCTGGCAGTTGTTCCCGCTGCGCAATCTCACCTCCGATAACTGGGCCACGCTCAGCCTGGGCGGCAAGATCGCAGATTACCTGTGGCACATCACGTTGCCGGTGGTGGCGTCGGTGGTGGGCAATTTTGCGGTGATCACGATGCTCACCAAGAACGCGTTCCTCGATGAAATCCGCAAGCAATATGTGCTGACGGCGCGGGCGAAGGGGTTATCGGAGCGACGCGTGCTGTGGAAGCATGTGTTTCGTAACGCGCTGTTGCCGTTGATTGTCGGTTTTCCGGGCGCGTTCATTGGCGCGTTTTTCACAGGGAGCTTGCTGATCGAAACGCTTTTTTCCCTCGATGGCCTCGGTCTGCTCTCGTACGAATCCGTCGTGCGGCGCGACTATCCGGTGGTGCTCGGCACGCTTTATCTCTTCACGCTGATCGGCCTCGCGACCAAGCTGATCTCCGACCTCTGCTACGTCTGGGTCGATCCTCGCATTCAATTCGAACAACTGGAGCGCTGAGTTGAACCGATCCCTGCTCCGTACGCCCCGCGACAGCGACGCCCAGCCGCTCAGCTTGCCGCAATCCGTTACGCCCGGACGTCGCGTGTGGCAGCGCTTCCGGCGCAACCGGCTCGGCTTCTGGAGCCTCGTGATTTTCCTGGTCGCGTTCGCCATCAGCCTCGCCGGGCCGCTATGGTCGAACGACAAGCCGCTCGTCGTGCGCTATCAGGGCACGCTGTATTTTCCCTTAGTGAAGACCTACGCCGAAACCACGTTCGGCGGCGATTTCCCGACGCCCGCCGACTACCTCGATCCGTATATCCGCGACCGTTTTAGCCAGGGCAGCAACTTCGCGGTTTATCCACCGAACCACTATTACTACGACACGCTTAACTACTTTTCGAAGGGTTCGAACCCGGCGCCACCGTCGAAAGAGAACTGGCTCGGCACCGACGATCGCGGCCGCGACGTGTTCGCGCGACTCGTGTAAGGCTTTCGCGTGTCGGTGCTGTTCGCGCTCGTGCTGACCGCGATCGGCACGCT
>NZ_JBAUSA010000087.1:0-3876 GCF_049581465.1 Caballeronia sp.
CCGCAGTGCCGTCGATCGCGTCGCGCGTCAAACGCAAGTTCACGGCCGCCTGTTCGAGCGAGGCGGCGAGCAACTCTTCGCCGCTCGCCGGCGACTCCTGCGCGGAGCGCAAGCGCTCGACCGGCGCGAGCGTCGCTTCGAAACCTCGCACCAACGCGCCGCGAAATGACGGATAACCGTCGAATCCGAGCGCCCGCGCGAAGCGGTTCGCCGTCGCCACCGATGAACCGACGGCGTCCGCCAGTTCATCGATACGCATGGTCGCGGCACGGAACAAGTTGGCCTGGACGTACTCGCCCATGCGCCGGTGGATCGGCGTAAGGGTGGGCATCGCGGACGCGATGAGCGCCGCGATGGTTGTCCCGGCGGGACCGGATGCGGCGGACGGGTAAGAAGCCATTCGGATAGATCAGCGAGGTCGCTGTGAAAGTCTGCTTGAAACTATATTTACACAAAAGCACATCCGCGGAAATTTATTTTCATTGATCGAGGGTTTTTCCCGAGAGGATTACCGAGGTCGTTGACAATTCGACCGGGTCGCAATAGCCGGCGGTAGTTTCGTCACAATTGCTGCGCCCGCATTCTGTGCGGTGATATTGAACTGGTGCGCATGATCGATTCGATCACCAAAGGACAACTGAAGTGCGCTCGCGGCTCCCGTCCGTTCACGGTCGATTGGTTTAATTCGTTAATAATTTAAACATTCCTAACCATACTGGATCTTTGCACCCCTCATCATCATCTCGACGAGGCCGTCTTATTCTATCAATTGATTTCCGAATGGAAGTTTTACGCGTTATTTCGGAATGCGAATTTTAAACAATAGACGAAAACCGATACTCAATTCCGACAAATCCAATCTACGAAATAAAGCCTACATGCGAAGCCATTGAATCAATTGCATGCCCGCGCCCGCCGCAATGATCGACAACCCGATGGCAAGCCGCGTGCGTTCGCGCCATGCGCCCATCGATAGGTTCTTCATGTTCGCCTCCGGACACCCATGACATTTCTCGCAGCCGCACCCGTCCGTGCACGCCGGGCTTAGAGCCCGGCGCGGCATCGAAGGACCGCTTGCACTCAGTGTGCGCTGCTCATATGCAGCGTGCCGTTCACGCCCGCGGGGAAGAACCCGCCCTGTGTCACCGAGGCCGCGTTCAGGTACACGATGTTCAGGACATCGCTGTAACTGCGGCTGAACGCGAGGCCGTTCGAATCGAGTGGCACGATGTTCGAGCTGCCCGGCGTCGCGCCTGTTATGCCCTGATCTACGCCGACCGTTTTGTCCAACGCATTGCGGGCGTTGGAGATGTCCTGCGTGGTCGTGTAGATCGACGGCATCGTCATGCCGCGCCCGAACAGCACGGTGCGCACCAGACCTGCGTGATAGGCCTCTGCGGCGAGAATCCCTGCTGCAGCCTGCAGATATGTCGTGTTCGTGATCAGCGGAGCTGCACCCTTATAGGCCGTGACACCTACGTCTTCGAAGATGAACGCGCCGATCAGGAAGTTCGTCGGGCTGGAATACGGGTTGAATACCTGACCTGCTGAGATCACGCCCGCAGCCTGCGCCGCGGCCGAAAACGCGCCCGTTGGGCTGACGCCGCCGACATCGAGTGAGGGCATTGCTACCGCCGATCCTCCCAGCGCCGTGCGCAGGAACGTGACGTGTTCGAGTTCATCGCGTGCAATTTCAGCCGCGTACGCGCCGACCAGCGGATCGCCGGAAAAGTCGACTTGCTGGCCCGGGATAACCGTGCCAGGCGTCCCGACGCCGCCCATCAAGCTGGCTGGCAACCCTGCGCCCGTGGTGGCATAGGCATAAAATGTCGCTTCGAGATATTCGAGGTTGAGGGCGAAGTTGAGAATCTCCGGATCGGTTGGACCCGTCTGCGCAACGGCAGGGCTTCCGGACCCGCCGCCGCACGCACCGAGGATCGTTCCGCCGACCAGACCCAGCCCGAGACCTCCGGCACTCCTGAAGAATTGCCTGCGCTTGGCCAGCTTGCTGGAGCGCCTTTCGAGCACATCGATGATCAATGATTCTTCTGACATGACTTTTCTCCTTGGACCTTCGCTTAAGCGTTATCGATACGGCGGCCACACGCTTTCCCAGGCCATGGCGAATAGCCATGACGAGCCCGGATCCAAGCGAAACCCGTAATGCGTGAGACACGGCTCGGAGCGTGAAGATGAAGCAGTGAAGACACGCCGGACAGATGAGCGCTGGCCAGTCAGGAGGGCTGATCTTCACTTAGCTAGTTACGCGGGCGTTCGTTCGAACGGATGCAAGGGCGGTGAAATATATTTCCTTGTCTTTCCGATCCGTGTTTCTAAGCGAAGTGGCGGCTCGAATGGAGGGGATCGAAGAGCGGGTAAACTGAGGCGGTATGCGCAGGACAAGTGCGCGTATGAAGGGAGCTTTCAGACGGACCCCGGCCACGATGCGGCTGGTTGGCCCACGTGCCGGGCAATGGTAGAATCGCGTCCGCTTGGCGGGGTGATGAAATTGGTAAACATAGCGGACTTAAAATCCGCCGCCTTACGGCTTGCCGGTTCAAGTCCGGTCCCCGCTACCAGCCACCCGGGCGCCTTTCGCCGCATTGCAGCTGCGAGAGCGAATGGCCAGTTTGCCGCCGCTCCTGGCCAACCTGATTCACCAGTGACGGACACTTATGACGGCTCGACCCCTGATCATCGCCCTGCTCGTCTCGACGGTAGCGTGCGTGACCGGATGCACGACCGCCTATCGCAACGGGCAATTGTGCAAAGACAAGTTGATCGCCACCTACCCGGTGAGCGAACCCCTCTTGTCGTATGAAGTACCGCGCGTGTCCTACCAGGGCGCGCGGGTCGTCGCCGGCGGGACCTTTCCCGTGCAGATCACGCAATTGGTGCCGCCAAGCGGCAAGCCCGGCTCCGTCGCCACCCTCAAGGTCATAACTGTCCGTACGGACGCGGCTGTCGAATGCACGTTCGACGGCACCACAATGCAAACCTTCCGGTGGCTCACGCCTGCGAAGTTCGCAGCGGTGTACGAGGAAGTGAAGCCGGCCGACTAAAGCAAGACCCATGGCGGCACGCGGGCCCGGCCGCGTTAAGCGGGGCCTGTTCGTCTTTAGTATCATCGGCGGCTTGCCTTGATGCCGATCTCCGAGCCGCCTCCATGTCAGATTCCCCTACCGACTCCCACCACCCTCACTACTCGCGTGCGATGTTGTTCGTGCTCGCGACGATTGCGAGCGTCTCGGTGGCGAATATCTATTTCAACCAGCCGCTGCTCGCCGCATTCCGCACGTCCTTTCCGCAACATGACTGGCTGATCGGCGCAGTGCCGGCCGTCACGCAACTAGGCTACGCGCTCGGCATGTTGCTGCTTGCGCCGCTTGGTGATCGCTTCGATCGTCGCCTGATCATCCTCTTGCAACTTGCCGGCCTTGGCGTTGCGCTGATCGTCGCGACCTTCGCGCCGACGCTGGGGGTGCTGGTCGCCGCGAGTTTCGCGTTGGGCATTGTCGCGACCATTGCGCAGCAAGCCGTACCGTTCGCGGCCGAACTCGCGCCCGCAGCAAAACGCGGCCACGCGGTTGGTGTCGTGATGAGCGGCTTGCTGCTTGGGATATTGCTGGCGCGCACGGTGTCGGGGTTTGTCGCCCAATACTTTGGCTGGCGCGCGGTGTTTGGCGCGTCGTTCGTCGCGACCCTCGCGCTGGCGATACTGGTGGTCGTGCGTCTGCCTCGCAGCAAGCCGACCTCCACGCTGCCGTATGGGCGTCTGCTGGCATCGATGTGGCACATGGTGGTCGAGTCGCCGGCCTTGCGCGAGGCCTCGGTAACGGGCGGTGCACTATTCGCTGCGTTCAGCATATTCTGGTC
>NZ_JBAUSA010000088.1:0-3702 GCF_049581465.1 Caballeronia sp.
GTGATTGCCCTCCTCCGTGTCCCTCGCGCCCAACCAGCGCTCGAGCACGCTCCGATACGTGCAGCCCCTGGCAAACGCAGCCAGCGACGTGAGCTTGACGTCCCCCGGCCTATTTACAGGTGGGTGGCCAGCGGGCAAGACCAGCAGCATGTCTTCCGCATACGCACGCGTTGCATCTAGTCCACGCTCGGCGAACCTTGTGCCAAGTTCAGGGGAAACCTGACAACCGGCATCGGCTACAAATGCGCAATCGAGGCGGCCACTCTCAACATCTTCGACAAGTGATAGAGATGTACCAATGGAAAGTTCGAGATCAACGTCTGGCCACGTGCTGTGGTAAGCCGAAAGAAGCGCGGGCAGGCGTGTCGCGGCAGTACTTTCCAGGCTGCCGATGCGCAGTCGACCCGCCGGTTGCTCCGGCCTCATTGTCCCGCACGCGTCTTCGGCCAGCGAAAGCAGGCGCTGCGCGTACTCAAGCATTCGGTGCCCGTTGGGCGTCAACGTGATCCGCTTGCCACCCCTTGAAAAGAGCTGAACCTTTAGCTCCTCTTCAAGCTGCTCGACGCGCGTTGTTACGTTTGACTGAGCACGTGCTAAATGTTCGGCGGCTCGAGTGGCACTTTGCTCCGTCGCGACAGCACAGAATTTTTCTAGCGATGAGAAATCCATTTTGCCCTCAATCAGACTGTCGCTCGGGGATACACTGGACAAGAGTGTTCAGTTTGGGCGAATAGGCAGTCAACTGGCGCGACGGGCAAAACACTCTTTACCCAATGGAAAGGCTCACAGAAACGAATTGAAAAGACCGGAAATGGTTCGCAAACGTCATTAGCAAATTCGCGTTCCTAAACTATCCTACCACCGGGAGCGGCCCCCGATTAAATTGCCCGACCGACTTGCCAGCGCGACGCACAAGCAATCAACCGGTATGCAAGAGTCACTACCGGAGCGCTAGAACGCACCACTCACAACGCTTGGCACTTACCGGACCCTTCTCAAGACAGCCCACCCCTACACAGAGTGGCGACTATATTTTCCGCCGTGGAAAATATAGTCGGTATTATCTCCTGGCGCGAGAAACGCTAAGCCGCGCCGCAAAAATCATCCAGGCCCGTTGCCTCAGGCAGCCAGGCTTTCTAGCTTCCGTTGAACTTCGGCCGCAGTAATGTAGCCCGAACTGAGTTGTCCGATCTTTCCATCGAGCTCAACAAATAACGACGGGAAGCCCTGCACGCCCAGCCTGCGAGTCAGATCGAATTCCTTCCGGGTCGCCTGTATCGCTTTATCCGAAGCCCAGACCGCGAAAAATGCGTCTTCATCCGTGTCGAACCCAGCGGCCTTCAGCGCTGCGGCTCCGACTTTCGCCAGAACTTTTCCGTCGGTCGTATCGAGTGCATCGACGTAGAACGCCCGCTGGTATGCTTGGAAGATCTTCAACAGATCGGTCGACGGGTCGATCAGACTGGCTGTGACAATGGCGCGGCATACCGGTCCAGAGTCATAGACGAAGTTCTTCCGTGCAAGCAGCCCTTCACGATTGAATTCCGCGCCGCTCATCTGTTCGACGCGCGCCCAGTGCGTCAAGCGGAACTGCTTGCCCGCATCATCCAGAACCTGTGTTGAGCCTGCCGTCATACCACCCACCACGATCTGTACATCAAGCTCGGGCATGTTTCCGACGATCGACGTCATCTCCTTGCTGAAGCCGTAGCACCACGAGCACATCGGATCGCCTACAAATATGAGTTTCATCGCTTATCTTCCAGTTAAAGCATTCAATTGCACAGGGGTCCCGGTGCGGATCTTCTCAACTCGCTGAATGTGTCCCGCACCTTGGGTTATCGTGCGCAGCGACCCGTCGGCGACCGGAATGAATTCCGTCCTGGGCAACCGCCTTCACGTTGTGATTCGCATTCTAGACCGCTAGCGATTTTGTCGCTTGCTCGGTTCCAGGGCGCTAAGTTATTGCGTGAAGAGACCCACTTGCTTCGCCGTCGGCATCGCGAATTCGCTTGATTAACAGTGAGCGAGGTCTAAGAAATTCATTTGCGTCGGCAAAGGCGTTATTATCGAAATTCGAAATCATTGTTTTGATAAGTGAACAATAAACGCATGGACACGCAAAAAATCGAAGGTCTCTGGACCCATTTGCACTGGCTGACGGTTCTTGCCGAACAAGGTACTTACACTGCGGCCGCGGCCCGGCTCGGGGTAAGCAAGGCAGCAATGAGCCAGCGCATTTCCGAACTGGAACGAGCAGCGGGTGTCGCACTGGTGCAACGCACCACGCGCAGCGTGCGGTTTACCGAAGCCGGACAGCGACTCGTCGACGACACCCGTTTGGAGTACGAACATATTGCGACAAGTTTCGCCACGGTTCGGGAAATGGCGGGCGTTGCACGGGGGCTGATCCGAGTGACGGCACCGGTCGCATTCGTTCGACAACAACTGGTGCCGAAGATGTCGGCGTTCCTGCGAGCGAATCCCGAAGTTCGCGTGCAACTCGAAGTGTCCGACCGTGTCAGCTCAATTGCCACCGAGGGCTTCGATCTTGCAATCAGACACAGCGCACAAGCCCCGGAGACGCATGTCGCGTGGAAACTATGCGAGACACACTCCGTGATCGTGGCGACCCGGGCGTACCTGAAGCGCAAAGGTCAACCGGAAACGCCAGCGGACCTTTCGGCTCACGATTGTCTGTTCTATCCCCGTGCTTTAGGGGCAGCCATCTGGTCGTTCGAGCGAAAAGCAACACGCAGGACGCACGCGGGTCCTATGACGGTGACGGTAAATGGGCCACTTTCTGCGAACAATAGTGAGGCGTTGAGAGATGCTGCCCTCGACGATTTGGGCATCGCGCTCCTGCCCGATTTCACGGCACAGGCAGCGATTCAATCTGGAAAGCTGGTCGTCCTCTTGCCGGATTGGCGCCCCGTCGGCGCCTTTGCGGAACAACTTTATGTCGTTCGTCCTTACACACCGCACGTACCTCGAGCGGTCGCACTCTTTGTGGCTTATCTTCGTGAGACTTTCGCAGGCGGCTTTCCGGCCTGACTTTCGGCCTGACTTTCGACCTGCCAAATGGCTCCCCGCCGCCCACCCGCCTGATTTGTTCTCACGACGCAAGACTGTTTGTCCATGCCGGGTATTCGAACTCAACGTCAACGCGCCTAGACTGGCTTTCGCGGTGGTCGACGCCGTCGGTTCGATCGCAAGATAGCTAAATCAACTTAATTCAAGGTCTACTATGAGCACAGCACAAAAGGTTGTCGTCGTAACGGGTGCGTCACAAGGCATCGGCGCAGAGTTGGTCAAGGCATTCCGCGGACGCGGCTACAGCGTTGTCGCAACGGCACGCACTATCAAGCCGTCGGACGATCCCCAAATTCTGACGGTCGTGGGCGATATCGCCGACCCGGCTACTGCACGCCGCGTGATTTCCGAAGGCGTGGCGCGCTTCGGCCGTATCGACACGCTGGTCAACAACGCTGGCGTCTTCATCGCTAAGCCTTTTACGGCGCACACCGCCGAAGACTACGCATTGATTACAGGCGTGAACCTCGCCGGCTTCTTCAACATCACGCAGCTCGCGATCGCTGAGATGGAAAAGAATTCGAGCGGCCACGTGGTCACCATCACGACCAGCCTGGTCGACCACGCGATCAGCGGTGTGCCTTCGGTGCTGGCATCGCTGACCAAGGG
>NZ_JBAUSA010000089.1:0-1906 GCF_049581465.1 Caballeronia sp.
GCAGAAATGGCACCAAATTAGACGATTGAGTCCGCTCGTCCCTCAATGAGGTACCTCAAATCTCTAAATCTATTTCGGGAGCGCTGCTTCAAACGATTGACGGGAAAACGCGGCACCAACAAACTGCGTGACACTTTGACGCTCAAGGTCCGGGCCGGAGCAACATGACGATTCCCTGCCGCGTCCTAATGATCTATCCGAAGTTCGTTCCGGACTCGTTCTGGAACTATACGGAAGCTTGCGAACTCGTCGGCGCGAAATATCCGGCGGCGCCGCTCGGGCTGATCACCGTTGCCGCCATGCTCCCGAAGCATTGGGACATTCGTCTCGTCAACCGTAACACCGAGCCTTTGACGGACGCGGACCTCGACTGGGCCGATCTTGTGATGATCGGCGGTATGCTCAACCAGCAGCCTGATTTCATCTACCTGATCGATCTCGCCCACCTGCACGGCAAGCCAGTATGTGTCGGCGGGCCTGACGTGTCCTCCAGCCCGCATCTTTACGCGGACGCGGACTTCCAGGTGATCGGCGAGGCCGAGCAAATCATCGAGCAATTCATCGCCGCCTGGGAAAGCGGCGAGCGCAAGGGCGTGTTCATCGCCGAGAAATTCAAGATCGACGTCACGCTAAGCCCGATGCCCCGCTACGATCTGATCAACTTCCATCATTATCTCTTCATTGGCGTGCAATATTCGCGTGGCTGCCCGTTCACCTGCGAGTTCTGCGATATTATCGAGCTGTATGGTCGCGTGCCGCGCACCAAGACCAACGATCAGATTCTCGCCGAGCTGCAAGCGCTCTACGATCACGGTTATCGCGGGCATGTCGATTTCGTCGACGACAATTTCATCGGCAACAAGAAAAACCTCCGCACGCTGCTGCCGCGACTCAAAGCTTGGCTGGAAGAGAGCGACTATCCGTTCGAGTTCTCGACCGAAGCCTCGATCAATATTGCTGATGACGGCGAGCTGTTGCAGGCAATGAAAGACGCGAACTTCTTCGGGATTTTCGTCGGCATTGAGAGCCCGGATCCAGAGACCCTCGTGCATATGAAGAAAAAACAGAACACCAGGCGCAACATCGCCGAGTGCATTCACAAGATTTACAGCTACGGCATGTTCGTCACCGCGGGCTTCATCGTCGGGTTCGATACCGAGAAAGTCTCGATGGGACAGGCGATGATCGACTTCATCGAGGAGGCGAACATTCCAGTCTGCATGGTTGGACTACTCTATGCGCTGCCTGGCACACAGCTGACGCGGCGGCTGGCCCAGGAAGGCCGTCTGCACAAAGGCCATGATCTCATGAAGGTCGAGCGGGCGGGCGACCAATGCACGCTCGGCTGCAATTTCGACACCAAGCGTCCGCTTCGTGACATCCTTGTGGATTACAAGGCTGTGCTCGGGCACGTGTTCAGCCCGACGGCATATGCAGGTCGGCTGTCGCGGCTTGCCGTCATGCTCGACCGGTCTGACCGGCGCCGCGACCTGCCGGATGGCGACATACGCAATAGGCTTGGCGGCATGGACAGCGTACACAAGATCATGCGTGCCCTGCCGGAGGCTCGCGAGCCGTTCTGGAAGACCTTCGTCGAGGTCGCCAAGACCAATCCAGGCGCGCTGCGTTACATCGTGATGCTGATGGCGCTGTACATGCACCTTGGGCCGTTCTCGAAGCACGTGATCAGTGAGATTGACCGACGCATTGCTGAGTTGGATGGTATGTCGCCGGTGGGCGCCAGGGGGGTTGGCTAGGGGCTGCCAAGTCCGACGCCGGACCAAGTAAAGCGCCGTCATGCAATGACGGTAGCGCTAGACCGCAGAAAAAAGGTGGCTTTGGCGAGGCAATGACTGACAATTAAGGCCCCCTGCCCCCGTTTGTCTAGTTAGCCTCGGTTCTGTTC
>NZ_JBAUSA010000090.1:0-19817 GCF_049581465.1 Caballeronia sp.
GCCCGGTTGATCGGCCAGGCGACGGGCGCGGCGCTGGTTGCGTTGAGCTTCAGTATTGCGGGGCGTCACGGACCGGCGCTGGCGTTGGCGATTGGCGCGGGATTCGCGGGAACGGCGAGTATCGCGAGCGTATTGCGGCTGATGACTCGCGATAAACCGATTGAAAGCATGCGTCCTGCCAGCGATTGAAGCGGTTGAACCGAAGGCTGCTTCAACGCGCCGCCCGCCTCCCTACACCCCCATCAACGCCGCCTTCGCCGCCGCGACCGGCTGCGTCCAGTCGCCGAGCGCGGTTTGCTTGAACAGGCGCATGCCGGGATACCACGGGCTGTCATCGCGATCCAGCATCCATCGCCAGTCATAGTTCGCAGGCAAGAATACCCACACCGGCTTGCCGAGCGCGCCTGCCAGATGCGCCACCGACGTATCCACCGTCATCACGAGATCAAGCTGTTCGATGAGCGCGGCGGTATCGGCGAAATTGTCGATCAGGTCGGTCAGGTCGTACGGCTTCCGCGCGCAATCCGCACTGGCAAGCTGGTCGCGTGCCTTGCCTTTTTGGAGCGAGAACCACGCCGTGTCGGCGACCTCTGCGAGCGGCGACCACGCGGAAAATGGCATCGACCGATAGCGATCATTGCCGAACGTCGGGCTCCCCGCCCACACAATCCCGATTTTCCGACGCTTGCCCGCCAGCTTCGCCACGCGCGCCGGCCAACCGCCTATGCGCTCGGTGCTCACGCTCATGTACGGCGTGTTGGCGAGCACGCCGCGCACGTGTTCGCCCAAGTGATGGGGGACGCTCATCGACGGGGTCCAGAAGTCGTATCCCTCGGTTGATCCGGACGTTATTGCCCGACGCACGCCTTTCACGCTTTGCACCAGTTCCACGATGTTCTCCGGCACCTGCATGTCGACAGTTGCACCCATTTGCGCGAGCACCGTGGCGTATCGCGCGAACTGCATCTGGTCTCCGTGTCCCTGTTCGCCGACGAGCAACAGCGTGCGCCCTTTCAGCGATTCCCCGCGCCATTCCGGGATTCCCGGAATGTGAAGCGGCTGGTACTTGCTCGAACGCCAGCGTACTTCGTGCAACGCCCAGCCTTCCTTGAAATCCCCGCGTCGCAGGTTTAGCAATGCGAGGTTGTGCTGCGCATCGGCGTGGTCGGGGTCTAGCGTCAGTGCGTGCAGGTAATACGGCTCCTCTTCCCGGAAGCGGCCTTGCGAGCCGATCGCCGCGCCCACGCAAACGTGGATTTGCGGATCGTCGCGCAACTGCAATGCTCGCCGATACGCCGTTTCCGCTTCCTCGAAGCGCCCGTAGAGCCCAAGCGTGGTGCCCAGGTTCACGCTCGCCTCAAAGTGATCCGGCTGCAACGCGAGCGCCTTTTTCAGGCTCTTCACGGACTCGTCAAAACGCGCGAGTTCGCGCAGCGCATTGCCTTCGCCGAAACGCGCATCGAAATTGTCGGAATGGTGGGCGATGACCGCCCGATACGTCGCCAGTGCGTCGTCGTAGCGCTTTGCGCGGGCGAGCGACGCCCCGAGGTTCAATTGGGCATCGAGGAAATCGGGCGTTTGTGCGAGCACGATCTGGAGCTGCTCGATGGCTTCAGCGTACCGGCCTTGCTTGTGCAACGCGACGCCGAGGTTGTTGCGCGCATTGGAAAACGCCGGATCGATGGCAAGCGCGCGTCCCTGGCACTCCACCGCGTGGGGCAAATCGCCGAGCGCACCCGCCACCAGCCCGCGATTGCTCCAGCACGCGGAGGCGTCGAGCGCGAGGGCCAGCGCGTGATCGAGGAGTTTCGCAGCGCCTTCGTTGTCACCCTGTTGATGCAGCAAAACACCGAGGTAATGGAGCGCGTCGACGTGATCGGGACGCTCTATGAGAATCGCGCGATAACCGGATTCCGCTTCGGCGAGACGGCCGGATTGATGATGATCGAGGGAAAGGGCGAGGGGCGCGGCGAGTTGATTCATGGCGGGTGGGATCGGCGAAGTGGCAACCCACCGATGCTAGAGCGTGCGATCTTAGCGAGCTATCGGACTGCTCCTATCCCAAGTTTCATGAAGTGAGGATATGCGTTGCGCGTTCCCGCAGGGCGCGCGCTCTGGGCGCTGGCGCTTGGCATCCCCAAGCGCCATTCCCATCCTCAAATCCTTCGGACTTTCACCTTCTTGCCCTTCACCTTCCCCGACGATAACTTCTTCACCGCCTGATCGGCAATATCCCTCGCAACGGCCACATACGTGACCATGTCGGTGACATTAATCTTGCCGATCTGCGAACCCTCAAACCCCGCGTCGCCCGTCAGCGCACCCAGGACATCGCCGGGACGAATCTTTTCCTTACGGCCACCCAGGATCTGCAAAGTTGCCATTGGCGGCTGAAGATGGCCGGGCGTGGCGGGCGTCAGTTCGCTCAGCTTGTGCCACTCCACTTCCTTCTTTTGCGCCTGCTCAAGACTGCTGACGCGCGCCATCTCGTTCATGCTCACCAAACTTAATGCCCAACCTTCTTCATCGGCACGACCGGTGCGGCCAATGCGGTGCACATGAATCTCGGGGTCCTGCGTCACATCGACGTTGATCACCGCTTCCAGTTGCGCAATGTCGAGGCCGCGCGCGGCGACATCGGTGGCTACCAGCACGGAACAACTGCGATTGGCGAACTGCACCAACACCTGATCGCGTTCGCGCTGTTCCAGCTCACCATGCAACGCAAGCGCGTTAAAACCCTGCGCCACCAACACATCAAGCAAATCGCGACATTGCTGCTTCGTGTTGCAAAACGCAAGGGTGCTCACGGGCTGATAGTGATCGAGCAACATGCCGACGGCGTGAAGCCGCTCGTTGTCGTCGACTTCGTAAAAGCGCTGCTTGATCTTCGAATTCGTGTGCTGCTCGGTAAGCTTGACCTCCTGCGGCTTGCGCAGGAATTGCTGGCTCAACTTCGCGATGCCTTCCGGATACGTCGCCGAAAACAACAGCGTCTGGCGGTCCTTCGGACATTGCTTCACCACCGCGACGATGTCGTCGAAGAAGCCCATGTCGAGCATCCGGTCGGCTTCATCGAGGACCAGCGTCTTGAGCGCGGTGAGAGGCAACGTGCCGCGTTCCAGGTGATCCATGATCCGTCCCGGCGTTCCCACCGCGATATGCGCGCCATGTTCGAGACTGGCGATTTGCGGGCGCATGGGCGAGCCGCCGCACAGCGTCAGGATCTTGATGTTGTCTTCCGCACGCGCAATCCGGCGAATCTCCTGCGTCACCTGGTCCGCGAGCTCACGCGTGGGACACAGCACAAGCGCCTGCACGGAAAAGAGCCTTGGATCGATCTTCGCGAGCAACGGCAACGCGAACGCGGCGGTCTTGCCACTGCCCGTCTTGGCCTGCGCGATGAGGTCGTGCCCTGCGAGCGCGATCGGCAGGCTGGCGGCCTGGATCGGGGTCATCGTCAGATAACCGAGTTGCTCAAGGTTCGCCAGCATCGCGGGCGAGAGCGGCAACGTACTGAATGAGGTAGCTGTGGTCATGGACTTAGTTCGCAGCCGGTTTCGGCGGGACCGAGTTGTCCTGCTCGTAGGTGATCGTGCCGTCGGGGGCGTCGTGGCGCAGCACCCGGTTGCGCGTGCCGCACATGGGGCAGCGGTACATCAGGCCCTGGCCTTCGTTCTTGATAAGCACGTCGGCGAGTTGCCATTCGGCACCGCACGGCTGGTTTCGGCAGATAAACATGATCGGATCGTATATTTGAGGCGGGGTGATAAGGGACGCAAGGCGTGACGCCCGAACGTCGTGCGCCACGGCGGCGCCGGCGTGGCCGGCGCTCCGTGTTTACGCGATAGAAGCCGAAGTGTACGCGTACCTGCGGCAACTGCCTCATTTTGCGGCGTTTTCGGCCCGCGCGTCCAAGCTCGCGGCAATGCCCGGGATGCGATCGGCTAAACTTGCAGCCACCAAAATAACGAGCGGCCACGCCCTCCACGCGACCTTCCCGATGCGAATCCTGCACACCTCGGACTGGCATTTCGGCCAGTTCTTCCTCGGGCATTCCAGACAAGCCGAACATCAGAAGCTGATTACCTGGCTGGTCGATCAGACGCGCCTGCACGCGGTGGATGCGGTGTTGATAGCAGGCGATATCTTCGATACGAGTGCCCCACCCAGCTATGCACGCGAGCTGTATAACCGGCTGATCCTGGCTTTGCGCGAGGCAAACGTAGGACTGATTCTGCTCGCCGGCAATCATGATTCCGTGGCCGTACTCGACGAGTCGCGCGACCTGCTGAAGGCGCTGAACACGGTGGTGATTACGTCGGTCCAGGATGATCCGAACGAGCAGATCCGCGTGCTCAATACACGCGACGGCAAGCCCGGCGCGATTGTTTGCGCGATTCCGTTTATCCGGCCACGCGATGTCCTGCAAAGCGTCGCGGGACAAACCGCGCAGGAAAAGCAGGCGTCGCTTCAGGACGCGATCCACGCGCATTATCGGACGCTGCATGAGCTGGCGGAGCAAAAGCGCGTGGAACTCGGCGCGCATTTGCCGATTATCGCGACGGGCCACTTGACCACCGTGGGCGCGAGCGCGAGCGAATCGGTACGCGAGATCTACGTCGGCGCGCTGGAAGCGTTTCCGACCGCCGCGTTTCCCGCTGCCGATTACATCGCGCTCGGGCATATTCACCGGCCGCAGAAAGTAGGCGGATTCGAGCACATCCGGTACAGCGGATCGCCAATCGCCCTGAGCTTCGACGAAGCGCGCCAGCAAAAGGAAATGCTCCTCGTCGATTTGTCCCTCAATGGTCTTGAAAGCGTCACGCCGCTCGAAATCCCCTGCTTCCAGACGATGTTATCGGTGACAGGATCGTTGAAAGAACTCGAACCGGCGATCGCCGCCGCTGCGGCGCAAGCGGTTGAAGGCGAGACGGTATGGCTCGAAGTCATCGTCGCCGCCGACGACTATCTCAGCGACCTTCACGCGCGCATCCAGAAGATCACAGCGACCTTGCCCGTCGAAGTATTGCGCATCCGGCGGGAGCGTTCGTCGGCATTGATGGCGTTGCAAAGCCAGGCCAGGGAAACCTTGAACGAACTCACACCCGACGACGTTTTCGCGCGCCGCCTGCAAGGCGAAACGATCGACGATGAAACGCGCCTGCAGCTTGTCGCGATGTATCGGGAAGTGGTCGCGGGTATCGGCGAGGCGGACGCGGCATGAAAATCCTCTCGCTACGTTTGCTCAACCTGAACTCGCTGAAGGGCGAGTGGAAGATCGATTTCAGCCAGCCGCCCTTTCGCGACAACGGCCTGTTCGCCATTACGGGACCGACCGGCGCCGGCAAGACAACTTTGCTCGATGCCATTTGTCTCGCGCTCTATCACCGCACGCCGCGCATGGATTCGGTGTCGCAAGGGTCCAACGAATTGATGACGCGGCAGACGTTTGAATGTCTCGCGGAAGTCGAGTTCGAGGTCAAAGGCGTGGGGTATCGGGCGTTCTGGAGCCAGCGCCGCGCCCGCGATAGAGCCGACGGCAACCTGCAAGCGCCGAAGGTGGAACTGGCGCGGCTCGATGGGACGATCCTGACCGAGCGGATCGTGGACAAGCTGAAGCTCGTTGAAGAGATCACGGGTCTCGATTTCGGCCGTTTCACCAAATCGATGATGCTCGCGCAAGGCGGTTTCGCCGCGTTCCTTGAAGCCCGGGCGAACGAGCGCGCCGAGTTGCTTGAAGAGCTGACCGGCACCGATATCTACGGCGTTATCTCGCAGCAAGTGTTCGAACGGATGCGGGGCGAGAAGCTTGCTCTCGACACGCTTCAAGGCCGCGCGGAGGGCCTTCAGTTGCTCTCCGATGAACAGCGTACGGAACTCGCGCAAATGCAGGCCGCGCTGGGTGAACGCGAGACGACGCTGGGCAAGCAACTCGACACCACACGGTCGATGCTGCAATGGCGGGTGAATGTATCGGCGGCGGAAAAGCAGGTTGACATCGCTGTTGAAAATGAGCGGCAGGCACTGCAAAAGCTCGCCGATGCCAAGCCCGAACTCGACCGCCTCGCCGCGAGCGAGCCCGCCGAAAAGCTGCGTGCCAGTCACACCGCGATGGTGGCCGCGTGCGAATCGCACCGCGATACGGCTCAGCATCTGGTCAAGGTCAAGGCCGAAAAAGAAGCCGCGTCACTCGATGCCGCGCGCAACCTGCGCATCGCTTCTGTCATGCGCGAACGCATTGCGACGCAGCGGCAACATGCGTTGAACGAGGTGTTATCGGCGGCCAAGGTCGTTCAAGCCACCGTCGATGAACATCCGCACCGGAGCAAGCTAGGCGAGCAGATCGCAATGTGGCGCACGCTATTCGATGCACGTATGCAGACATTGGCGGACGTTGAGAAGACGTCGGTCAAGCAACGCGAATTCGCGGCGCTCATTGAGAAGCTGGCGCGTCAACACGAGGTCCAGCGCGTCAATGTGCAGATGACGCTGGAACACGCGCTGCGTTCGCGCAATGGCGAAGCCGAGCAGCGGGCGAAGCTTCTGGCCACGCTCGACGGAGAGGACGAAGCCGCGCTCAAAGCCCGTTGCAAGCAACTCAACCAGCAGAGACATGTGTTCGCTGAGCTGACCGCGATCGGTGAGACTTTGAACAAGGGCGCAAAGCAAGTAACGCTCGATCGCGAGGAACTTGCTCAGAAAAATGCGTCATCGCGTACGTCGACTGAGCAGCGCGACGCTCGGGCAAAAGAGATCAAGGCGCTTGCCGAACAGATTGAAGACAAGCGCACGATGCTCAAGCAGGAGCAACGCATTCTCCTACTTGCCGACCATCGCGCGGCGTTGCAGGCCGCCGAAGCGTGCCCTTTGTGCGGATCCATTGAACACCCGGCGATCAGCGCTTACCAGGCGCTCGATATCTCGGCGACAGAGAACGCGTTAAAGGACAAGGAGCGCTTGCTTCATGCTGCGCGCGAGCAATCCGAGACGCTTGCCGCTTCGATTGCTGCGTCGGGAACTGCGATCGAGCAGCTTCAAAAGCGCATAGATCAATGGCTCGCCGACGAAACTACGCACGCGGCGAATTGGCGAGAATTGTGTGCGCAACTGGAGCTTGCCGGGATCGATCGTGACGCGCTAAGTTCACATATCGACGCGCACGCTGTGAAGTTGGCAAAGGCCGAAAGCACCCTCCACGAAGTCGAAAAACTCAGCGCATTGATCGCACAAGCGAGCGAAACCACAAACAAAGCAGAACGAACTTCCGTGCAACATCAGCACGATTTGAAGTTGCTTGAAGGGCAGCAAACGTCCGCTACAAATTCGCTGAAAGAGACCACCGATCACGCCGCCTCTTTAACTAGCCTCCTGACGAAACGGGAGCAAGCGCTCGACGAATCGGTGACGGCTATCGGCTATGCGCGTCCCGACGGGTGGGCGCAATGGCAAGCATGGCTGGCCGAGCGCGAGAGCGAATGGCGCGCGTGGCAGGCGGCATCGGAGAGAAGTCGCGTGTTATCCAAGCAGTCCGATCAAGCAAGGCATCTGCTCGAAGCCACCTCACTGGAAGCGGGCAATTGGGCCTCGCGGTGGTCCGCGTGCGCGGCGGATTTCCCTTCGCTGGCATCGGAGCCTTTAGTCGACACGACGGATCACGACGCTGCGTTCCAGAGCGCCGCGCAACAATATGAAGCATCGCGTGACAAGGCAAACACGCTGGATGGCAATTCGAAAGCGCTCAACACGCGCTTGCATGAAGACACGAAGCTCGTGGAGAAGACCTCGTCGGAATGGACGACCGCGCTGGCACAAAGTACCTTCGCCGATGAACACGCGTTCTCCGAAGCACTGCTTGCCAACGACGAACGCGAGCGGCTGCAAAAGCTAAAGCGCGAGCTCGAAGCATTGTCGACGACGGTCCACACGTTGCGGGCGAAAGCGGAGGACACGCGCGGCGAATTACTGAAAGAGCCGAAAACAGATCAGCCCGCCGATGTCCTGCAACAGCAGCTTGACCATGCATCGGCGTCACTCAAGACCGTGACACAGCAACAAGGCGAACTTCGCGCAACGCTTACCAGCGACGACAAACTGCGTCGTGATCGCGCGGCTCTGTTCGAACAAATCGATGCCCAGCGCCAGCGCTATGACCTGTGGCAACGGTTGAGCAGTCTTATCGGTTCCGCCGATGGCGCAAAATATCGCAAGTTCGCGCAAGGCCTGACGCTCGACCATTTGATTTATCTCGCCAATCGCCAGCTCATGCAACTACACGGCCGTTATCAACTGAGCCGAAAAGTGGTGGGCGATCTGGAAATGGAAGTGCTCGACCTGTGGCAAGGCGACGTGGCACGTGACACGCGCACGCTTTCGGGCGGCGAGAGCTTCTTGGTGAGTCTTGCGCTGGCTTTGGCGCTGTCGGATCTAGTGAGCCACAAGACGTCCATCGATTCCTTGTTTCTCGATGAAGGCTTTGGCACGCTCGATAGCGAAACACTCGAAATTGCGCTGAACGCGCTCGATTCGTTGAATGCGAGTGGCAAGATGATCGGCGTAATTAGCCACGTGGAAGCGCTGAAAGAGCGCATTCCACTGCAGATCAGAGTGGCGAAAGGCGTGGGTATCGGCTTTTCGACGGTGGAAGTAGTGGGCGGCTGACAGGCGCCTACGACTCGCTACGAACCACCAGTTCCCCGTTCGCGATTTGCTGGGTCAGGAAGAACGGCATATCCAGCCGCCATTCTCCGTTCTGCACGTTTGCCGTGTAATCGAACAGGGGATTGCCATCGCGCGAACTGAAAATCAGGCGTTGCGCCGCGCCATGCGCAAGTTCGCTCGTGCCGCCGATCGCCTGGTAGCTGGTGTTGCTGCCCACGTGAAATTTCTCCGTGTCCCATCTATTCGGCGCGTGCGGCGGAAATGGCTTCGCGTCGTGAAAACCGAACAAGTCATCGTGGGTAAGCACGCTTTGACGCAACGTCGGCCAAACGTGTTCACGCAAATAGTGTTGATCGATGAAACGGCCGCTCTTAGCGTTCTTCTCCGCGAATTGCTGCATCGATTCGATCATGTTGTTCAACACGCCCGTGCATCCGCCCCAGAGCCCGGCGAGAATCAGTTCGGTATGCGTAAAGTAATCGCGGATCAGATGGAAGTAGTAGGGGCTTCGCACCCATTCTTGTACCGCTGCGTATTCGCGTTCGGACAGGAGTGCATCGGCATCGCGAAGAAGGAATCGTTTGACGCGGGGATCATCGACGACCAGGAAGCGCCACATCAGCGGATGGACCTTGCTGTCTTCATTCATGAAGACCACGTCCGCACCAGCGTCTTTGAGCCTGCGCGAAACGTGTTCGGGTACGGTCGCGTCGAGATAAACGCGGCACGTCCACCCTTTGAACACATCGCGGGTCATTTGCGCGTTCATCACGGCCGGTTCGCAATATCGTGGATTCGATCCGAATAGTGAATACGAGATCACGTTTTCCGAGGGCCGGGATGCGTCGAATGCGGGCGGTGCGTGGTCGGGAATAGGCGCGCTTGGCTTTGCGCCGCAAATGGCGTCCGACGCACGTAGCGAGCGCAATCCGTATTCACGCACTTCATCGTGCTTCTCCATCCATCCGCAAACTTCGGTCAGCCCATCGAGCCAGGTAGCCGATGCCAACTTACGTTGACTCGCCGACGCGTTCAATATGCTCATGTACACGCGATACGCGTGTACGTAGTTATTGATACGCATCAGGCACAGCGCGTAGTCCGGCAGGATTGACATGTTGTTCGGCGTAATGCGAAGCGCTTCTTCGGCGAATTTCGCACCACGTTGATAGTCGCCGTTGGCGTAGGCCGCCTGGAATTTCGCTGCCATTTCCATGAATCGCGCTTGCGTCGCGGCAGTTATTTGACGTGTGCCGCCGGATTGTTTCGCTTTGGGGATTGGTGCTCGTGTCATGTGTTCGATTCGGTGAAAAGCGAGCGGGCATCGCGGGTGCGCGCTGATTCGCGGGCGGCAATAGCCGTTTTGGATTCAGCGTGAACTTTAAACGCCACGGTGCCGATTGCCGATGGCGGGGACCGTTTTTCACAATTTCAGGGACGGTGGTCGCTACGCTCTCTGGTTTATGGTGCCGATGACCATTGACCGAGTTATCATTGAGTGATAAGTTAAAGACCATGAGTGACCGCGATGCCAGTCTCGATACGCTTCTATTGCTTGATGGAGAAACGTTCGTCGCTGACGCAGCGGGAAAACATTGGGTCAAGTTTGCTATACGGCGGATTTCGGGCACGCCAGAGCGGCCGCACGGCCTTAGCTATTCTCTGACGCTGCACGCCGAGGACGGCCGTCGCATTCTTGGCTTTGATAACGCGCATGCGATCCGCGAAGGAACGGGGCCCGGAGCCCGGACGCGCATCGAACACGACCACCGGCACAGCGCAGAAACGGTGCGGTTTTATACCTATCTGGACGCTGCCACACTGCTGGCAGATTTGTGGACAGAGGTTGACGCAGTTTTGCAAGAAAGGAGTAACGAGCCATGGATACACTGAAAGTGGGTATCGCCAACCTCGAACAATACAAGGCCCGCACAATGGCGATTGCGCGTGGGCAATACGTCCCTGGTCCCGACGAACCAAAGGTCTGGTTTCAGTCGCTGGAAAGCTTCGCGCGCGTGCTTTCGGACAAAAACCGTGCGTTGCTGACACTGATCGTGCAGACAGAGCCGACCTCCCTCCGCGAGCTTGCCGAGAAGACCGGCCGCGCCGAATCTAACCTGTCGCGCACGCTCAAGACTATGGAAAGACACGGCCTAGTGCATTTTGAGAAGGGCGCCGGCCGCCAGCTCGTTCCGCGCGTGAATTATTCCGGCGTCGAGTTGGAGATGTCGTTCGAGTAAAGCCGGGCGCCGGCGAGCGGGCGCTTTGATGCCCAACGACTACAAAGCTAAAACGGTCACCCCCACATCGATCCGATGCGAACCCCCGCCTAAAATCATTCCTCTCAGCAACGAAACATCGCTGTAATCACGCCCCGTCGCGAGCGTGACATGATCAAGATCGGCCAATACGTCGTTCGTCGGATCGAGGTCGATCCAGCCATTGCCCGGGCAATAAACAGATACCCACGCGTGCGATGCATCCGCGCCAATCAACCGTTCCTGCCCCGGCGGCGGATCGTTGCGCAAATACCCGCTCACATAACGCGCCGGCAAACCCAGCGCGCGCATGCATCCAATCATCACCTGCGCGAAATCCTGACAAACGCCACGCCGCAGTTCAAACGCGTGCTGCGCAGGGGTATCGTAGGAAGTCGCAGTCGGCCGATACTTGAAGTCGGCATAAATCCGATGCATCAAATCAATCGCACCTTCAGCGAGCGGCCTCCCTGGCGTGAAACTTTCGAGCGCGTAGTCGCGCAATTCCTGCCCCAGCCCAATATTCGGCGACGCATAACAAAACTCCGTCTCCGGCAAAAACGGCGCACCCACTTTGAAACGCATCCCCGCCGCAACGCTGTCCCAAGCGGGCGTGGCGGCCGCATCAAGCGAGGACCAGCGCGGCGTCAACTCGACGGTCGTTTCGCTGAGCATCTGCAGCGATTTATGCGGCGACTCAAGCGAAAAATACAACACGTCGTTGCCGAACGTATCGACGCGATTCTTCAAATACAACGGCTGCGGCTCAATGCTCTCGGTATGCGCAATCACGCGCTGCCACGCACAGTTCAGCGGACGAATCGTCGCGAGATGCTGCGCTGTCTCCACAAACGTGGAATAGCGGTACGTCGTCCGGTGCGACACAGACAACACGGTTTTATCGGTCTTCATGCTGTCACCCGCGATGCCTGCATATTCGCATGGCTAAAGTAACGCGCGCTGATTTCATGCGCCGCGCTGGCAACGTGATCGCCAAGCCTGTCGCAGACATCCATTAGTTCGGTGTGCATGCCATGTTTATCGGTCGCGCAAAGATGCTCCAATCCGGGAAGCGATTCGAGGAGCGCGGTGGCATCGGCGAAAGGAACGTGGCTCGTGCTGCCAGCCGCGAGCGAAATCTCGTTCAGCTTCTTGCACAGACGCGAGTACGTGCCATACAGTCCGCGCGGATTGGTCGGCTCGACAACCAGCAAATCGAGCAGCGCAGGAATCTCGAACCGGCCGGGATAAAGCGATCGATACGTCAACGTACTATCGAAAAGTTGCAGCAGCAGATCAAAGCCTGCCGGCGTCGCGAATTGCCCGTGCTCGGCGGCGACGCGCAAGAACGTCGTCATGGTCGACACGCGCTCGATTTGCCGCCCCACAAAAATCAGCCGCCACGCTTCGTCGCGCGTCATGCGGTCGCCTTGCGCGCCGCTGATGGCGAGGAGCTGCGTGGTGAGCGTTTCAAGCGTTCGCGTCAGCAAGACCCGGTCGTAACGCTCCACGCCAGGCGCGGGCTTCAACTCGACCAGTGCATCGCGGAAATCATTTCTTGCCGCCAGGATCGTGCGCCAGTGATCGGTGGAAAGGCGTCCCCGAATCTCGCCGCTGGCCCGCGCCTGGCTCGCCAGATTCTGTCCGATACTCGCAGCCGCGCCCTGCTCGCCAAGGTTCGTGACCAGCATCCATTCGAATGCATGCGTGCTCATCCCTTCCAGTCTCGCGGTCGCTGGCAACAAGCCGCAATACGACGCCAGCTCGATCATGGTTTCGAGCATGCCCTCCGAGTCGGCGCTATCCAGCGACGACAAAATCACCCGCAACAAGCGCACGTTGTTCTCGGCACGCTCGCTATATCGGCCAGCCCAAAAGAGGTTTTCCGCCGCACGGCTCGACACCGTCCGATGCTTGCGTTCGAGATCGGCAGGCTTCATTGGCGTGGGTAGAAGGGAAAAGCTCGAACTCGGCTTGCTCGACAGCACCCACGTGTCGACGCTGCTGCCGCCAAATTGCATCGATACCGTCGGCTGCTTTTCTGCGCCGAGTCGCGTGAAGCCGCCCGGCATCACGGACCAGCCGCCGTTGACATCGGCGATTGCGTAGACGCGCAACACTGAAGGCCGGCCGACAATCGTATTTTCCTGATAACGCGGCGCGTGCGAACCGGGGAAGGGCTTGTGAAGCGTGAAGGCGTCGGGCATCGCGTCGATCCGCTTGCGCCACTCGGCCAATGACTGCAAGCCGTCGCCCGCGCCACGCGGGGCGCGGCCATCGAGTTCCACGCCGGGCCAGGTGGGAATGACGAAGGCCTGATCGAGCTGTTTCACTGCTGCGTCGTGCGCGGCTTTTTCACCGCACCACCATGTCGGCACGCTGGCAAGCGACAACGGCTCGTCCAGCAACGTGCGCGAAATGGCCGGAAGAAAACCATGCAATGCGGGCGATTCGACAAAGCCCGAACCCGGCACGTTCGACACCATCACCTTTCCGGCTCGCATCACCTGCAGCAAACCCGGCACGCCGATGGTCGAATCGGCCCGAAGTTCGACCGGATCGCAAAACGCGTCGTCCAGACGCCGCATCAGGACGTGAACGCGTTCCAGACCGGCGAAGGTTTTCAGGAACAGCATGTCGTCGCGCACGGTCAGGTCTTTACCCTCGACCAGCGTCACGCCGAGATAGCGCGCGAGAAACGCGTGCTCGAAGAACGTCTCGCTGAACGGCCCCGGCGTCAGCAACGCGATATGCGGCGAGCCCTCCCCGCCCATCGTCGCGCGACCGCCCTGGACCAGCGTCGCCATCAACTGCGAGTAGGACGGCGCGAGCCGCTGCACGTGCATCGCGCGAAAGGGATCGGCGAACACGTTGGACACGATCAGCCGGTTTTCCAGCGCGTAGCCAAGGCCGGAAGGCGCTTCCGTCCGATGCGCCATGACCGTCCATGCGCCGTTCGGCCCACGCGCCAAATCCACCGCCACGAGTTGCAGGTACTGACCGCCGGGCGGCACGAAACCCTTCACCGAGCGGAGATAACCGGGATGGCCGAACACCAGCGCAGGCGGCAAAAGCCCGCTGTGCAGCAAGGTTTGCGCGCCGTAGATATCGCCGACAATCGCATTGAGCAACTTGGCGCGCTGCGTCACGCCGCGCTCGATCACGGCCCATTCGGCCTCGTTGATCAGGAACGGCAGGAGGTCGAGCGCCCACGGCCTCGGCTCGCCGTTGTCGGCATAGACGTTGTAGCTGATGTCGTTATCGCGGACTTGCTGCGCGATGGACGCCGTGGCGCCTTCCAGGCCCGCAAGGCCTTCGTCGCCGAGAATATTGAAGAACTGGCGCCACGTTTCCCGCAACTGGCCCGACGGATCGCGCAACTCGTCCCAATGGCCCTCCCGGACCGGAACCGCGCGAAGAGGTGACGATACATTCGCGCGGTTCGCGGTTGTTTCAAAGGGAAGGGTCGATTGCGATTGAAAGGCCAAGTTGTACTTTGTCGTGAGGTGGGATTACCGGCGGCGCAAATCGAGCGTGAAAGGGAATTCCAGACTGCGCACGGGTTCTCCGACGAGCATGCGTCCGGGCGTATGCCCTGTCATGAAGAAACGCGCGCGTCGCCGGCTTTCCGCTTCGTATGCGTTGACCGGGAAGGTCGAATAGCTGCGCCCGCCCGGGTGGGCTACATGATACCGGCATCCCCCTATGGAGCGTCCGCTCCATGTATCGACGATATCGAATGTCAGCGGCGCATCCACGCCAATGGTGGGATGCAGCGCCGACGGCTGCGACCACGCCCGGAAGCGCACGGCGGCCACGTGTTCGCTCGCGCGGCCGGTGGGTTGCAGCGGCAAGGGCACGCCATTCACCGTCACCACGTGGCGATTGCCGTTGAGCCCGAGCACTTTGACTTCGAGCCTCTCCACCGTCGAATCCACATAGCGCACCGTTCCTCCCGGCGACCCTTCTTCGCCCATGACATGCCACGGTTCAAGCGCGCTGCGCACCGTCAATTCGATGCCAGCCGTGTGGACCGCGCCGACCATCGGGAAACGGAATTCGAAGTGCGGCGCGAACCAGTCGGCGTCGAACGCGTAGCCCGCTTCGTTCAGGTCGTCGATGACATCGTCGAAATCCATCTTGATGAACGAGCCGAGCAGGAAGCGATCGTGCAACTCCGTGCCCCAGCGCGTGAGGCGTGTGGTGTACGGCTTGTCCCAGAACTTCGCGACCAGCGCGCGCAGCAGCAATTGCTGCACGAGACTCATGCGCGCGTGCGGCGGCATTTCGAAACCGCGCAGCTCGAGCAGGCCGAGACGGCCGTTGGGGCCATCGGGGGAATACAGCTTGTCGATACAGAATTCCGCGCGGTGCGTGTTGCCCGTTACATCGATAAGCAAATTGCGCAACGCCCGGTCGATCATCCACGGCGGCAGCTTCGCGCTTTCACGCCCGCCGATGCGATCCAGTTGATGCTGGATCTCGGCGAACGCGATTTCGAGTTCGTACAGCTGGTCGTTGCGCGCTTCGTCCACGCGCGGCGCCTGGCTCGTGGGACCGAGGAAGAGGCCCGAGAACAGGTACGACATCGACGGATGGTTGATGAAGTACGCGATCATGCTCGCGAGCAGGTCGGGGCGCCGTAGGAACGGGCTATCGGCCGGCGTTGCGCCGCCGAGCACGAAGTGATTGCCCCCGCCGGTTCCTGTATGGCGGCCGTCGACCATGAACTTCTCGGTGCTCAGGTAGCTTTCATGCGCCGACTGGTACAGGTACTCGGTGTGATCGACGAGTTGATCCCAGTTCGATGCCGGATGAATGTTCACTTCAATCACGCCCGGGTCCGGCGTCACTTGCAGCATCTTGAGACGGACGTCGCGCGGCGGCGGATAGCCTTCGACCACCACCTTCATCTTCAAATCGGCCGCTGTCGCTTCGATGGCCGCGAGCAGGTCGAGGTAATCGTCGAGTTCGGTCACCGGCGGCATGAAGACGTGCAGCAGGCTCCTGCCGCTGCCAAACGATTCGGCCTCGACCTTGGGGCCGGCCGCGCGCGCCGGATCGCGTGCTTCCACGCACAAAGCCGTCCGACGAATCCAGTGAGCGGATTCGCCGCGAGCGGGTTGGCGTTGGTCGGCTGCGGCTGAGGACGTTGACGCGGCTGGGCCGTTTAGCGCTTTCCCGGGGCCTTCACCGCCCGGCGACATACCACCACCTTCGACGAAAGGCCGCTGATATTGCATCCTCAGTTCCGACGCCTCGCGCAACGGCGCGGGCGGCGAAAATGGATCGTGCGGATGTTGATACGGGAAATCGGCGGCGTTCACCCAGGGCAGCGATTCCAGCGGCAATCGATACCCCATCGGCGAATCGCCTGGAATCAGGTACATGCGGTCATCGCGGAAAAACCAGGGGCCGCTGACCCATCTCGCGGCCCGCAAAGGCACATCGCGTTCGCGCGTGATCGGCAGCACGTAGCCCGTCACCGCCGATAACCCCGCGTCGAACACGCGCCGCAGGCGCACGCGTTCGAGTTCGTCCTCAAGTTCCGATTCGAACGGATCGACGTTCACCGGCAGGCGGCGTTCGCGCCACAGGTAGTAGAACGTGTCCTCGTAGCCCGGCGTGATGTGCTTCGTGTCCAGCCCAAGCTTGTTCGTCAGGTGTGCGATGAAACGCTGCGCGTCTTCCGCCGTGTAGTGGCCGGGATCGCGCTCATCGGCGAAAAGCTTCGGGTCTTCCCAGATCGGCTGGCCATCGGCGCGCCAGAACAGGGACATCGCCCAGCGCGGCAATTGCTCGCCCGGATACCACTTGCCTTGACCGAGATGGAGGAAACCGCCCACGCCGTAGCGCGCACGCAGCTTGTCCATCAATGAGACCGCGTAGCCGCGCTTCGTCGGTCCCAGGGCGTCCGTGTTCCATTCGGCCGCGTCGCGATCGCTGACTGCGACGAACGTCGGCTCGCCGCCCATGGTCAGGCGCACGTCCATATCGGCGAGTTGCTTGTCGACCTGCGCGCCCATTTCCTGCACGGCCGACCACACCTCTTCCGTGTACGGCTTCGTCACGCGCGGCGTTTCGAGCACGCGCTGGATTTGCATGATGTGCTCGAATTCGACTTCGCTTTCGTCGACCGCGCCGGATATGGGCGCCGCGCTGCCCGGTTCCGGCGTGCACGCGACCGGAATGTGGCCTTCGCCGGCGAACAGGCCCGACGTCGGGTCGAGTCCGATCCATCCTGCACCCGGAAGGTACACCTCGCACCACGCGTGGAGGTCGGTGAAGTCGACTTCGGTGCCGCTCGGGCCGTCGAGCGATTTCTGGTCGGGCGTGAGCTGGATCAGGTAGCCCGAGACGAAACGCGCCGCGAGTCCGAGCTGCCTGAGCACGTCCACGAGCAGCCAGCCCGTATCGCGACACGAGCCGAGCGCCTTTTCAAGCGTCTCTTCCGGCGTCTGCACGCCCGGTTCCATGCGGATCACATAGCCAATATCGCCTTGCAGACGCTGGTTCAGCGCGACCAGGAAATCGGCGGTGACGACAGGCGTTTTATCGATGCTATCGATGAACTTCTTCAAAAGCGGCGTCAGCTCGCCTTTGACCAGATACGGAGCGAGTTCCGCGGCGAGTTCCGGCGCGTATTTGAATGGAAACTTCTCGGCTTCCGGTTCGAGGAAAAAATCGAACGGGTTATAGACCGCCATTTCCGCGATCAAGTCGATGGTGATCTTGAACTCGCGCGTCTTCTCCGGGAAGACGAGACGCGCCTGATAGTTCGCGAACGGGTCCTGCTGCCAGTTGATGAAATGCTCGGCCGGTTCGACCCGCATCGAGTACGACAAAATGGGCGTGCGGCAGTGCGGCGCCGGTCGCAGGCGCACGACCTGCGGAGAGAGGCCGACAAGGCGGTCATAACGGTAGTGCGTGACATGGTTCAACGCGACGCGGATAGACACACCTGACTCCTGGACGAGATTTGGCAGTTCTGAAAAGCAAGGCTTATGCCGGTGAGCCCGATTTCATATCCAGCAAGGCTTTGCGATGATTACGCGATACGTGTGGCTATATTATTTTGTCTTGGTTGGTGGGGTTTTTGTTTGGCACGCACCAAAATAACGCATTCATGTTGGCTCGATGGGTGAGGTTGGACGGGCGGAGCGGCGGCATGCGTTTTGCTGCTCGGGTTTGATTCGTGGTTCGTGGTTGTTCGCGATTGCTTACGATTGTTCGCGCCACTCCTTGAGTGTTAGAGCCTATCTTCCGATTATGAAAACATTTCATTGCGACCGATGCCAGCAACACGTTTTCTTCGAAAACGTGAAATGCGAATCCTGCGCCGCCCTGCTCGGCTACGTGCCCGGCCTGGGCGCAGTCAGCGCGTTCGAACCAGCCGATGATGCCGGGCTCTGGCGCAGCCTGAACGCTGACACGAACGGCGCGCTGTTTAAGCAGTGCACCAACTACTCGCTGGAGAACGTGTGCAACTGGATGATCCCCGCTGATTCAGTCGAAACGCTGTGTCCTGCCTGCAAACTCACCAACACGATACCGAATCTCGCTCAGCCGGAAAACCGCGTCTACTGGTATCGGCTGGAAACGGCGAAAAGACGGCTGCTTTATGCGTTATCGGCGCTGGGGCTGAAGGTCGAGTCGCGGCATGTGAATCCCGAGGGAGGGTTGAGGTTCGAGTTCCTGGAGGACGGCGGGGTTGGGGAGAAGGTGCTCACCGGACACGATAACGGGCTGATCACGATGAATATCGCCGAAGCCGATGACGCGCATCGCGAGAAGCTTAGGACGGAGATGGGGGAGCCTTATCGGACGTTGCTAGGGCATTTCCGGCACGAGATCGGACATTATTATTTTGATCAGTTGGTTACGGGATCGAAATGGGAAGAGCCGTTTCGGGAGATGTTCGGGGATCAAAGGGTGGATTACGCGGCGGCTTTGGCGAAGCACTATCAGGACGGGCCGCCAGCGGACTGGGATGCCTCGTTTGTGAGTGCCTATGCGACGACGCATCCGTGGGAGGATTGGGCCGAGACCTGGGCGCATTACCTGCATATTGTCGACACGATCGATACGGCGGCGGCTTGTGGGCTGGAGTTAAAGCCCGATGACGATAATGAGCCGACGCTGACGGATTCCACGCCGATTGAGAATAAAAGTTTCGATAACTTGATGAAGCGGTGGTTTCCGCTGACTTATGCGCTGAATAGCTTGAATCGGAGTTTGGGTTTGGCCGATGCTTATCCTTTTACGCTGGCGCCGAAGGTGGTGGAGAAGCTGCGGTTTGTGCACAACGTGATTGAGGCGGCGGGGAGCGGTGAGGTGGTGACTAAGGCGGAAGGGGTGATGTGAGGGGTTGGGGGTTTGGCTTTAAGGAAGGCGTCCCGGACGCCTCCTTGAACGTTGGCTTTGTGGAAGCCTGGGCCGAGCACGTCTACAGCCGGCGCCCCAAGCCCGAAACAGTCGAACGCGTCAGCCACCGGGGCTGTCCGTCATTAACGGCGGCCCGCTCAATCGCAGTGTTATCAGGTAGCGCTCGTCGTTCGGGTGGTTCTCGTGAACGACGCGGCGAATGTCGAGGATGATTTCATATTTGTTGTCGGCTATCCAATAGGTTATCGGATCGGATCGGTCACGGATTTGCGCTCGGATGGCTGGCGTATCCGCGATGGGGGGATTTTCAGCAGTCCGGGTTCGACGCCATCCTCCACGCAGCAGTTGGTCCTGCAAATCAATAAAAATCGCCATCGCGTCGTCAAGCGGCAATGTTTCGATTTGCGGCGATAGTGTCACTGACCACACGTTTCCCTGCTTGTCATAACCTACCGTCAGGAATTTCGCGACAGGCGCAATGAAGCCATATTGGGGGTCGTTGAAGTGTAATCT
>NZ_JBAUSA010000091.1:0-6671 GCF_049581465.1 Caballeronia sp.
GATTGAGGCGCCCCTCCAGACGTTCGAGTGCCTGGGGCTCGCCGCGCAGTGTGCCGTCGCGCCGCGCGGCCTGAATTTGCAGTTTCAACGCGGCGAGCGGCGTGCGCAGCTCATGCGCGGCATCCGCGACGAAGGTCCGCTGCGCCAGCGCCGCATCGTTCAAGCGCCTGAGCAGGCCGTTCAACGCGTCGACCAGCGGTCCGATTTCCACCGGAATGCGCATGTCGGGCGAGAGCGGATTAAGAGAATGCGCGGAACGCCTGGACAACCCCCGCGACAGCTCGCGAATGGGTAAAAGCCCGCGCGCGACCACGAACAGCACCAGGACAATGGTGACCGGCACGAGCAGCGCGAGCGGCCATATGGTGCGCCACGCGAGCCGCAGCGCCAGATCGTTGCGTACCGAAAACGGCTGGGCCACCTGGATGAATCGGTCGGCCTGCTGCAAGCCGAAGACCCGCCATCGATAGTCATGGTGCTCTACCGAGCCGAACCCGTCGGAGAGGCGCGGCAGCACCGGCTCCTTCTGCGCGTGATAGACAAGTTGCCCGTCCGTGCTCCAGATATCGATGACGATAAGGTCGTCATCGATGCCATTGAAGTCGCGCGTACTGTGTTCGGCGGCATGGGCAACTTCGATGTTCGCGGGCAGGGACATCGCGACGGTGCGCAATTCGTAGTCGAAGAGCTCTCCGGCTTCCTTGCGGGCAGTCAGGAAAATCCCGAAGCCGGCCGCCAGCGATGCTGCGCCAAGGCCGAAGATGAGCCAGCCGAGCAGCCACCGCCGGATGGATGTCATTCGAGCCTCTTCAGGCGATAGCCCACGCCTCGGATGGTCATGATCTGGTCCGCGCCTATCTTGCGCCTCAAGCTATGAACATGGACTTCGATGGTATTGCTGCCTACTTCCTCGCCCCAGCCGTACAGTTTCTCTTCAAGTTCTGCGCGCCTGAACACCCGGGCGGGTTCCTCGATCAACGCTTGCAGCAAGGCGAATTCGCGCGGCACGAGCGGCAGCGGCAGGCCCGCCTTTGTCGCTTCATGCGAGGCGGGATCGACCGTCAGTTGCCCGTGGGAGTATATCGGCTGCCTTTGACCCGTGCGCCGCCTGAGCGCCGCCCGCACCCGCGCGCCTAGCTCGTCGAGATCGAAAGGTTTCATCAGATAGTCGTCGGCGCCAGCGTCGAGCCCGCGCACGCGATCGTCCACGGCGTCGCGCGCGGTGAGGATGATCACCGAAGCCGCGCCGCCCAGCTTGCGGTAATCGTTCAGAACCTGAATGCCGTCGCGCTTGGGCAGGCCCAGGTCGAGCAGGACCAGGTCGTACACACCGTTGCCGAGCGACAATTCCGCCGCTCGTCCATCCGCGGCCCAGTCGATCGCGTAACCCGCACGCCGCATGGAGTCGAGCACGGTCTCGGCAATCATTTCGTCGTCTTCGACCAATAGCAAGCGCATTGCAAACTACCTCTTGTCCTACGGACATGCATTGTCCGGGGCAGGTGCTTAAGCGATCCTTAAGCAGTTCGTTCCAATGTTCGGACGCTTTGGTACCGGGGGCCTCCTGTCCGATCCGCAATAGGCTGCGTCCAGCGACTATTCGAGCGTGGTGGTCGCCACCCGACCCGTTCAATTATGGCCCGAATTTCGATGCGCTCGTGGCCCCATGCTGCCGATGCAGCCCGTTCTCCTGCAACGGGTGGTGAAGCAGTGCCGCCGATGCGAAGAAACTCCTAGAGTTTAAGGTTGCTTTCAAAACGAGAACGACGTGCTTACCGTTCCGCCGCCAAATAAGCGTCGCTTAAGGATGGTCGCCGCATTCTGTTTCCCGGCGTGATCTGTTGCGCGCCTCGGTGTGACCGGCGCCGATGACTTCGCCGGTATCAAGAGGCTCTCATGAGATCCACTACGATTGGCGCCCTGCGCGCTCACCTGGTCCTGCTCTCGGCAGCGACCGGCGTGGTGAGCGCGGCGGCTGTGGTCCTCGTCGCGTTGCTCCACCTTCCGGCAGACCATTCGGGTCCCGAAGCGCGGGCGTCAATGTTCGGCGCCGCGCTGCTGCTAACGCTGTATCTCTGGAAACGGGCGTGGCAGGCGTTCCGGGCGGCATTGCGCACCGATCAGGTCGCGCTCAGCACGGTCACGCGTAACGGCGTGGCAATAACGGAGCGGTGCCCCGACGCATGGCTCGTCCAACTGTACGTGGAACTCTTCCCGTCGCTGTCGCACAGCGCGCTTACACGTAAATCGACTGGCACCTCGTGCCGCGAGACGAGAGGACTTCGGCACGAAGCCTGGAAGCTCTTTCAGCAAATCGAGTCCAAGCGCCGCTAGACCTGGGACCCCCATGAACCGGACATCGCTGCCGTTCGCCCAGTGTTCGATCATCTTCATGTGCTGCCTTTCGTCCTATTAGATCCTTGTTGCCGCGGTGATGCGCCATGGTCCTTTTTCGGGGACCAACGGATCGCACCCTGAACCCCAGCGCACGTGCGAGGCCATCACTGTCCGCAAGCGGCTCTGCTTCGCAGAGCCGCTTGCGTACGCAATCCTGCGCTCTTCGAAGTACCCATGGTCAGCCCTTGGTCGGCAACAATATCGATGTAGTAATTAAAATCGATTTATATTGACGATATCGATCATGCCACTTAGGATGCAAAGGTCGCTTCTGATATGAGGGAATGCACCATGCAACGTTTGGATTTCTCGGCCGTTCGAGACGAGATTGGACCCTACTGCGATCCGCAGGCAACGCTCGGCGATCGCGGAGCGCGTTACGAAGAGTTGATCGGATTCGTTCCGCCGCGCATTGCGGCGCGCCTGAATGTCACGGGCGCCCTCGATTCGAAATTGCTTGCGCTGCAAGAAGAGATTCGACAGCACGCAATGTATCCAGCCTGCTTCGATGTGAAGACATCGCAACTCATGCTCTTCGGCATGCTGGCGATGGGCCTCTACGATGCCGCCTCATTGCACGGGCGGGCAGCGCGCCGAGCCGGCGCCTCGTGGGAGGAAATGCAGGCCGTCGTCAGTCTTGCTTATCTGTTTGGCGGAATGCCGGTTGCGAATCGCGGCGCGGAGATCATCGCTCAGCTTGCAGAGGCTGAGGTCAATGCGCGCGATGCTTCATCGGCGGCTGGCGATTCGAAAGCATCGAAGACAACGGAGTGACGTGATGGATCTCGGACTCAAAGACAAACGCGCACTCGTCCTTTCATCCAGTCGAGGTCTGGGGCGTGCAATCGCTGAGGGCCTTGCAGCGGAAGGTGCGCACGTAGCGCTGACAGCCAGGAATCGTGAGCAGTTGCAGGCCTTGGCCGATTCTATTACTGCCCAAGGTCGCGGAAGGGCTACGGCAATTGTCGGCGATCTGAATGTCGCCGCGAGAGAGATATTTGCCGAAGCTCACGAAGCGCTCGGAGGCATCGATATCCTGGTTGCCAATACGGGTGGTCCACCGGCGCGCCTTGCCGCGGAAGTCGAAGCCGATGCACTGACGGCCCAATTCAACGCAATGGTTCTACCCGTGGTGGAAATCGCGCGGTTGGCGCTGCCTGGAATGCGGGAGCGCAAATTCGGTCGCATCATCACCGTCGCGTCGACTTCGATCGTGCAGCCGATTCCTAATTTATCCATGTCGACGATGTTGAGATCGTCGTTGGCAGGCTGGTCCAAGACGTTGGCAACCGAAGTCGCCAAGGACGGTGTGACCGTGAACATGGTTTTGCCCGGACGTATCCAGACGGATCGCACAGGCGAGCTCGATCGCGCAAATGCATCACATAACGGCCGCTCAATCGAGGAAATCACGGAAGCGATGCTGGCTTCGATTCCGGCCGGTCGATATGGCCGACCCGACGAGTTTGCCGATGTAGTCAGTTTCCTTGCATCGACGCGCGCCAGTTTCGTGACGGGGAGCATGATCCGCGTCGACGGTGGTGCAGTCAAAGGACTCTAAGGAGAACTATCATGCCAAAAGTCGTCAAGATCGAGCGCTTCGGCGATGCCGAAGTCATGCAGATCCATGAAGAAGCAAGCGCCAGGATCGGCGCCGGGGAAGCACGCGTCGAGCACATCGCGGTCGCTTTGAACTATCTCGACATCATGCATCGTCAGGGGCATTACCCATTGACCTTGCCGACGGGTCTTGGGGTTGGCGGTTGCGGCGTGATTCGGGAAATAAGCTCGGAAAGCACGGAGTTGGTTGTCGGCGATCTCGTCGCTTATGCAGGCATTCCACCCGGCAGCTATGCAGAACAACGGATTGTTCCAGCAGACCGTCTGGTGAAACTTCCCGTCGACATCGACCCGACGATCGCCGCTGCCGCTCTCCAGCATGGAATCACCGCCGCGTTCCTGGTCGAAGATGCCTTTCCGGTAGCGGCGGGACATCTGGTATTGGTTCATGCTGCCGCTGGTGGAGTCGGGACCGTTCTTTGCCAGTGGGCCAAGTGGCTGGGCGCTACCGTCATTGGTACGGTGGGGAGTCAGGAGAAAGTGTCCCACGCGCTCGCCCACGGTTGCGACCACGTGATTGTTTCTACCGTCGAGAACGTCGCGGAGCGCGTGCGTGCAATCACGGGCGGCCGCGGTGTCGACGTGGTGTACGACTCTGTGGGCGCCGATACTTTCGAGTCCTCACTTCATAGCCTGACACTTCGAGGCATGCTCGTGAGTTTTGGTTCTGCATCTGGAGACCCGGAGCCATTCGACATTGGCGACCTCGCCAAGCTGGGCTCGCTCTACGTGACTCGCCCGCGGTTTATTCACTACGTACGCACGAGGCCCGAGCTGTTGCGCTATGCCACGGCTTTCTTCGAACGGATCCGCGGCGGCCTGAAAGTGCCGATTGGCCAAACCTACTCTATCGAAGAAGTGGTTCGAGCCCATAAGGATGTCGAAAGTAGAAAGACGAAGGGGTCGACCGTCATTACCTTCTAGCCTCCGTCTACGACTTCGCTGAAATATGCAACGCACTTCAAGCGCAATAGCGAGGCCGGCATGGTGATGGTCAATCTGCCGACAGCAGGGGTCGACTATCACGTGCCGTTCGGTGGCCGCAAGGGCTCGAGTTACGGCTCACGCGAGCAGGGGACGTACGCCCGCGAACACTACACCACGGTCAAGACGGCCTACACACTGGCTTGATGACACAGGTAGAAATTCGGCGCTGGTATTGGTAGCCGACTACAACCCATCGATGTCTGGGGGCGATGACGAAATCGCCCCCTTCTTTTTTGCACTGCTCCAACACTCGCTTCAGCCGGTTCCCGGCTGCGCATACGCGTCGGTCCTTACCGCTTCTCGTCGCTCGAACGCTGCCCCATCGGCGCCATTTTCTCGGTGTAGAAGGCGCCAATCGATCAAGGCATGTTGCGGATGATGTTGCGTCCAGTGCGCTCGATGTGGTCGACGAGAATCTTGCACGCTGCGTCGGCGTCGCGCCGCAGGGTTGCATCGAGCAGGTCCTTATGTTCGCGACCGATATCGCGCTTGGGCGGCGCGGCCCGAACGAAGATGCTGCGGTAGCGATGCCCCATGTCCCAAAGCGTCTGACAGAACTGAAGCAGCAACGGAGCATTACTGCCTTTGATCAACGCACTGTGAAACGCCCGGTGCCGATCCTCCCATTCCTCGTAGAAAGGCTCCGTCCAGCGCTCTTTGTCGCCGATCTTGGTCAGCAGATGGTGTGATGAGAGTACGTCGGTTTCCCAGGCATCGTCGCCCTGCTCGATGGCGGCCCGGAGCGCGCGAACCTCGAGGTTCGTACGCAAGTCCAGAATCTCCATCAGGTTGGCTTTCGATACGGGCGCGACGCTGTAGCCTCGCTGATCCTGTGACGTGACGAGGCCTTCCGTAACCAGCCTCGAAAGGCCCTCGCGCAGGGGACTCAAGCTGACACCCATCTCTGCGCGGAGGTCTTCGAGGTGCAACTTGCTGCCCGGCGCCAGACGCCCGCTCATGATGTCTTGCCTGAGCTGCTGGCCGATCGTGGTAGCGCGCGTGACGCTGGGCCCGGCCCCTGCGGGCCGATCGTCAGCGACATTGGCGGTTTCGTTCTGCTTTCCCATGGATCGTCTCGGCTCGAGTGAGCGGCCGGTCCGCAAACGTGCGATGTTAGCCGGTCCGCAAAACCGCAATTCTATCAAGCGCCGCCCCGGCTTCCCTCTCGATGTCCTTGATGATCTGGGCAACGGGTTTGACCTCATGGACGAGTTGGACTGTTGCACCCGCATAGAGCGGACCCGCCTCCCAATCTCCTTCCATGGCGTCCCAAGGCGCCGCGACGTCATAGCGGTTGAGCGGCTTCCCGTTGGGAAAGCGCGATATCGCCTCGCCTTCACCAGGTCGCTGACCGGTCGGCGGACATCCCGCGTCTTGCCATGTAGCGAAGGTCGAATTACGGATAACCTGATGCGGAGAGTCCTGCCAGCCCGAATCGTACAGCTTGGTCTCCACCAGGTCCGTCGCGCGGGCTGCAACCACCCGTGCCTTGTAACCGCGATGATTGGCCGATTCGGTGCTCGCCACGAAGCGCGTTCCCATCCAGACTCCGCACGCACCCAGCGCCAGCGCCGCGGCGAGGCCGCGCCCGTCGGCAATACCGCCCGCAGCCACCACGGGAACGCCTTTGGCGGCATCGACGATAGAGGGTAGCAGCGACATCGTCG
>NZ_JBAUSA010000092.1:0-3153 GCF_049581465.1 Caballeronia sp.
ACGCAGTGCCGCAGCTCACATGTTTGCGTGCATGAGTCTAAGCGCCGTCGCTGTCTATGCGGTGAATCCATTGATGCTGCAGCCCGACAAAGGAATGCTGATATGGGTCAGTCTGGGGCTGCTGCTCGGCATTTGCCTGCACCGGACGGCGCTTGAAGAAACGATTACAGGACTCGCGCGATGACCTCAACGTCTTCCATCTCGGTTGTGACGTGTTCGTATCAGCATGGCAAATTCATCGACGCGACAATCCGGTCCGTGCTTGAACAGCAGTACCCTGGACTCGAATACATCATCATGGACGGTGGTTCGAGCGACGGCACGCTGGATATCCTGAAGCGCTATAGCACGCAAGTCGAGTACTGGGTGTCGGAACCTGACGATGGTCAAACCGATGCGCTGATCAAGGGCTTCAAGCGTTGCCGTGGGGAGATCATGGGTTGGCTTTGCTCGGACGATCTTCTGCTGCCGGGCGCACTGCAGGTGGTGGCTGATTTTTTCGCTGAGCATCCTCATGTCGAAGCGGTATACGGCGACGCAATCTGGATTGACGGTAAAGGAGAACTGATCAGGCAAAAACGGGAAATTCCGTTTAGCCAGTTCCTGATGCGCTTCGATCACAACTATGTGCCGCAGCCGTCGATGTTCTGGCGCAGAAGCGTATTCGAGCGGGTCGGCGGACTGAATCCGCGCTTCGACCTCGCAATGGACGCCGACCTGTGGGACCGTTTCGCGCAGTCCACGCGCATTGCGCATATCGACAAGTTCTTGTCCTGCATGCGCTACTATCCCGAGCAAAAGACTCGGGCGCTGCGCTCGGTCGGCGAAGTCGAAACGATGGAGATCGCGAGCCGCTCGCGGCTCGGCCGGGTGATGCCGCTGCGCTCGACGCTCCACTATGCCGCGCGTGGTACGAGGCTTCTTGTGAAACTGGTGACCGGACGATATGTACCGGCGGTTCCCGCCGACATACTGACGTCACTGGAACGTTTCCGGATAAACGACGATGTGCTCTGAGCGTGTTTCGATACCCGGTTGCGACGTACAAGCCGAACGCCCACGCCCGGACGCCGCGAGTCAGGTTGATGCATATGCGCAGCACTTCGATCTGGAAGTCGTTCGCGACGCAGCGCGTTTCTACGCGCTAAAAGACGAGTGGGATGCGCTTTGGTCGCGCGCGAACGGTCATCATCATCAGGCTTTCAGCGTATGTTGGCTGAGTTGGGTTCACACTGCGCAGGCCCGTGGACGACGCTTGTGCTGTATCTCGCTGCGCAAGGAAAATCGTCTGGTGCTGGTGTGGCCGCTCGTCAGTTACCGGCAATTGCTGTGGACGATGCTACGCCCGTTGACGCCTGACACCGCGGAGCATTCGACCATGCTCACGGAGGACGACGGCTTGCGTGTCGCCGCTATTACGCAGGCGTGGCAGGCAGCGATGAAGCAGTGCCGCGCCGATGCGATGGTGCTGCCCTATGTCGACGGCGACACGCCGCTTTATCGGCTGGCCGCGGCACAACCGGGTTTGATGGTTGCCGTAAAAGGCACGACCTCGACCGCGCGGCTGCGAGGCGAAAAAGACTGGCCGACGTTTTGCGCGACACTCGGAAATCTTGGCAAGAAGAAACCCGACGCTCGTGAGCGCCGGCTTGCGAAAGAAGGTCAGCTTGTCGTTCGCGCGCTGGGCTCAGGGGACGCCGCCGAGTTTCCTGCATGGGTGGACTGGCTGGTTGCGCGCAAACGTGAATGGGTGGAGCGCGGCGATAAACGCGCCGGCTGGTTAGAAACGGCCGGTTATAGAAATTACCTTCTCGATCTTTTGAACTCGGCCGACCCTTATGCACAGGGTCGGCTTTTTGTCATCACCCTGAACGGCGCGCCGGCCGCCGCTTCGATTATCGGGCTGGGGACGACTTGTGTGAACGGCCTGATCACCGGCTTCGATGAGAATCTTGCGAAGTTCGGTCCTGGCCTCATCGTGGTCGAACATTGCGTACGCTGGGCACTCGAACATGAAAAAGACTTCGACTTCGGTGTGGGCGCGGAACGCTTCAAGACCTATTGGAGCCGCGACGTCGCCACTGCAACCTGGTCATTCGAAATTGCGACGACCTGGTGGGGACGCGTCGCAGTACCCGCCAAACAAGGGTGGTACAGAATCGAACCGCTCATCGGACGGTGGCGTGTGTCGGGACTGCAGCGCCGGATCTCTCCGGCGCACGCAGCCGTTGATGAAGCGGCTGACGTCAAGGCGACGCAGGCAGCGCGGAGGTCGACGAATCTATCCACCGAATGAGGCTTGAATGGCGTTTGGGCTTTCTTTCAGGTACGGACCTTCGATCGGCCAGTACTCCTGTATTGCGCAATGTCGTCATAGACACGTGACACCTGCTTTTCCCATAGAAAGTCCGTGCGACGCTGAACAGCCGCCGCGCTGAGGCGCTGAAGCAGCGGACGGTCGCTCGCGAGCTCGATCAGCCTGTTGGCAATCGCCGGTGGGATCTGCGCCACGGTCATCGAAGACGCGCCGACAATAAATCCCGTTGTTTCAGAGACGAAGCTCTTCGGTCCACCAAGATCCAGACATATCACGGGCAAGCCCGCCCCCATCGCTTCGAGTACAACGTTGCCACTGGAATCGTGCAGGCTGGGGAAGACGAAGACGTCTGCGTCAGCGTAAGCGGTCAAGAGCGACGCACGATCGAGATGGCCTAGAAATTCTACGGAGTCCGCAACGCCCACCTTGCGCGCCAGTTCGACGAGCCACGCTTGCAGGGGCCCCTCTCCTGCGATCGTCAGCGTGACGTCCGAGCCGCGGCGGCGCGCCTCGGCGACGGCCTCTATTGCGAAATGCACACCTTTTAATCCGATCAGTTTGCCCGCGTAAAGGGCCCGCAACGGCCGGGTGCTATCTTCGTTACGACGCGGCGACGGACTGTCAGGTTTCGCCGGCATCTGTATGCCGATCTCCTGGCGGATCCGGCACTTCTTCCAGAAGATCGAAGGAAGGGCGGTCCTCGATTCTTCAGTTTTGCAAAAAATGAGTGTTGAGCTGAGGCAGTTTAGCCACACGCCGGGAGCGAACTTGCTAAAAAGTATGCAGCAGATGCGCACTCTCTCGATCAACCTGTTCCGAAGGGGGGCCGACTTGAA
>NZ_JBAUSA010000093.1:0-7582 GCF_049581465.1 Caballeronia sp.
GCGAGTACCTCGCGCGTGCGGGCGATTGCATCGCGTGTCATACGGTGCCGGCCGGCAAGCTCTTCGGCGGCGGCCGTCCCATGGACACGCCGTTCGGCACGCTCTTCACGCCGAACATTTCATCGGACAAGGAAACGGGCATCGGCAAGTGGAGTGCAGCGGAGTTCTACACGATGATGCATACCGGCAAGTCGCGCGACGGCTTGTTGCTGTATCCCGCTATGCCGTTCGCGTCCTACACGAAGGTCACGCGCACCGATTCGGACGCGATCTACGCCTATTTGCAATCCACGCCGCCGATTCATCAGCCGAACCGGGCGCATGAACTGCGCTTCCCGTTCAACCAGCGCTCGCTGCTCTACGGCTGGCGCACGCTGTTCTTGCGCGAAGGCGAGTACCAGCCCGATCCGACGCAATCGGTGGAATGGAACCGTGGCGCATATCTGGTCGAGGGGCTCGGCCATTGCACGATGTGCCACACCGCGATCAACGCGCTGGGAGGCAACTCGCCGTCCAAGAAGTTCGAAGGCGGCTTGATCCCCGTGCAGAACTGGTACGCACCTTCGCTGACGTCGAATAAGGAAGCGGGCTTGGGCGACTGGAGCATCCAGGACATCTCGGACTTGCTGCAGACGGGGGTATCGAATCGCGGCGCGGTGTATGGCCCGATGGCCGAGGTCGTCTACGACAGCTTCCAGTATGTGTCGGATGAGGATATTCGCGCGGTCGCCGTGTATCTCAAGGCGCTGCCCGCGCGCGCTGGCGAAAAGAGCGGGCCGCCAACGGCCGCCGTGGCAGAGGAAAAGAACCGCTTGTTCCCGCTCGGCCAGAAGATCTACGACGCTCAATGCGCGATCTGCCACGCGGCGAAGGGACAGGGCAAGTTGCCGGACTTCCCCCCGCTTGCAAACAATCAGTCGATCCAGATGACGTCGTCCGTGAATCCGATCCGGATGGTGCTCAACGGCGGCTACGCACCCGGCACGATGAAGAATCCGAAGCCTTACGGCATGCCGCCGTTCGCCCAATCGCTCTCCGACGAAGAAGTCGCGGCGGTGGTCACGTATATCCGCACGGCCTGGGGCAACCATGGCGCGCCGGTAAGCGGGCAAGACGTCAACCAGCTCCGGTCCGCACCGCTGTATTGACGCAACTCCAACCGGATATCGAGGACTCCATGACTGATTCGGAACATGAAGAAGATGCGGCCGTCGACGAAATCGTGCGCGACGGTCCGCACGGCGCACTAGCACTTGCGGGAACGGCGACGGCCATCGTGATCGGCCTGTGGTTCGCGTTCTACTTTCTCGTCTTTCTGCCACGCGGCGTCATTCAATGAGCCATTCAGTGAGAACCAAGCGATGAGCACTGAACCCAGAATGTCGTCGGAGGACATCGCCGCGCGCATCGAGCGCAAGTGGGCGACTGTGATGGTGATCATCGTCAGCGTGCTGGTCGCGATGGTGATCTTCACCGGTCTCCACTGGGCGATGATGCCGCCGTCGCGCGTCGAAACAATCCGGCCGGAAACGCTCAACGTGAGCGGCGAATTTATCGAGAGCAACCTGGGCAGCGCGGTGGAGGCGGACGGCTCGGTGACGGTGCGCATTGTTGCGCAGCAGTATTCGTTCACGCCGCAATGCCTGCTTGTCCCGACCGATACGCCCATCACGTTTCGCGCGACCAGCGCCGATGTCGTACACGGTTTTCTCGTGACTCACACCAACATCAACACGATGGTCGAGCCCGGCTACATCTCGACCTTCAAGACAACCTTCACGAAACCTGGCGATCACCTCATGCCCTGTCACGAGTTCTGCGGAACCGGACACCAGAGCATGTGGGCGCACGTGCAGGTGATCGACAAGGCGACTTTCCTTCAAATGGCGAACGCCAACGGCTCGCGGAGACTCAGCTGTGTTAAATAGCAAGCGACTCGTCCTCGCCCATTTCTGGCTCGGCTTCATCAGCTTCGGCGGCGCGTTGCTGCTGGGTGCATGGCAAATGTATGTGCGCAGTCCTCTGCATCCGTGGCTGCAGAATCCCGAGCATTATTACCGCTCGGTGACGGCGCACGGAACGGCCATGGGGTATGTGTTTCCCACCTTGATCGCGATGGGTTTCGGCTATGCGGTGATTGAACTGTCGCTCAAGAAGACGATGGTCGGCGTGCGCTGGGCCTGGGCCGGTTTCATCCTCGTGGCGATTGGCACGGTGACAGCCTTGGTGCCCGTCGCGATGGGCCTCGCTTCCGTTCTCTACAGTTTCTATCCACCGATGATCGGCAACGCGTTCTACTACATCGGCATCGTGCTGGTGGTGGTCGGATCGTGGATCTGGGTTGCGCTGATGTCGATCAACCTGACTGTGTGGAAGCGCGACCATCCGGGGCAGGTCGTGCCGCTTGCGATGTTCGCCAGCGTCGCCGGCGCTTATTTGTGGGGCTGGACGGCGGTTGGCGCGGCGATCGAAATCTTGTTCCAGATTCTGCCGGTGGCGCTCGGTTTCAAGACGACCATCGATGCCGGTCTCGCCCGCGTGTTCTTCTCGTGGACGCTGCATGCGATCGTGTACTTCTGGCTGATGCCGGCGTATATCGCGTATTACACGATCATCCCGCGCGCGATCGGCGGCCGTCTCTACAGCGATTCGATGGCGCGCATCTCGTTCATCCTGTTCCTTGTCGTCTCCATGCCGATCGGGATTCACCATTTGTTCGCCGATCCGACGGTCGGCTCCGGCTTCAAGTTCATGCACTCGGTGTTCACCGCGCTCGTCACCGTGCCGACCTTGCTGACCATCTTCACGATTAGCGCGTCGGTTGAAATCGCGGCTCGGTTGCGTGGCGGGAAGGGCAGTTTCGGCTGGATCAAGGCGTTGCCGTGGGAAAACCCGATGATGCTCGCACTCGCATTCTCGTTCGTGATGCTCGGCTTTGGCGGCGCAGGGGGCATCATCAACATGAGCTATCAGATGGACTCGACGATCCATAACACGCAGTGGATCACGGGCCACTTCCACCTGATCTTCGGGGGCGCGATCGTCATCATGTACTTCGCGATTGCCTACGATCTCTGGCCGCATCTCACCGGCCGCGCGATGAGAGACCTGAAGCTCATGCGCACGCAACTCTGGCTGTGGTTCATCGGCATGATCGTGCTGACGTTCCCGTGGCATTACGTGGGCATTCTCGGCATGCCGCGACGCATGGCGTTCTACGATTACAGCGATCCCGAGATCGCGGCGCAGGCGCTATGGGTGGTTGCGTCGGTGATCGGCGGATTGATCCTGGTGGTGTCGGCAGCGCTGTTCTTTGCCGTGTTGATCCGGGCCCATCGCGCGCCGAAAATCGTCGTCGAGGAATACCGCTTCAGCGTGGCCGTGCACCCGCCGAAGACCATACCTGTCGCGCTCAATAGTTTCGGATTGTGGCTTGCACTGATGATCGGCCTGACGCTGTTCAACTACGGCTATCCGGTCGCCTCGCTGCTCGCGCGATCCGACACATCGGTGCCGGCCATTCCGGTCGGAGGGCCTCAGCGATGAGCGAAGAACGCCTATTCTCGCTACGTAACCGGTGGTTTACGGTGACGGTCGGCGGCACGCTTTTGCTGGTCGTTTTCTCCGTGGTAGTGGGTTTCATATGGCTGCCGTCCGCTCAAAGCGATGCGCCTTTTCAAGGTGTCTGGAACGCGATCTGCAGCGCGGCCGGCGTGCCGCAGCAATGGTTGCGCAATTCATCGGCGACGCCTCCTCCCACTGTGCAAACCAGCACTGTGGAAATGACGCCGCAATTGTTGTCGGTGTCGAGCGAGTTGGCGGTCGGTCGGGGCGCTACGCTCGCTTTGCGATGCACCATGTGTCACGGTGCGCGCGGCATCAGCGAAGCGAATTCGCCGAACCTGGCTGGGCAATATTCCGCGGTGATTTACAAGCAGCTTTTGGACTTCACTTCGGGCGCGCGCCAGAGCGCCGTCATGTCGCCGATGGTCGCCAATCTTAGCGACCAGGACATGCGAGATCTGTCGGCTTACTACACATCTTTGCCGAGACCCAGGATTCCAGCGGCCGCCGCCGCGGTGCCGATGCCCGCTATCGTCTCCGATGGTGCGCCGATGCGCAATATTGCTTCGTGCGCGTCGTGTCATGGGGGTATCGACCACAAGGCGGGTGCGCCTTGGATCGAAGGGTTGCCTGCGGCGTATACGAAGGCTCAGTTGCTGGCATTCGCGAACGATACGCGCCATAACGATATCAACCAGCAAATGCGGAATGTGGCGCGGAATATGACTCCGGAGGAGATGGATGCTGCAGCTGCGTATTATGCTGGGGCGCAACCACCGGAGAGGTAGCCTTCTGTCGGCGGTTGGGGTTTTAGGGCGGTTCTGTTCGCGGCGAGTGTGGGGAGAGCGTTGAGTCCTTCTGCTCGCGTGGTCGTTCTGCTTAAGTCGGATTTTCTTGCTTATTTTTGTTAGCCCCTATCCGGGGCGGGACTTCATTTCTTTGCAAACGCGCAAAGAAATGAAGCAAAGAAACGCGTTCAAACCGCCAATACCTAAGTGTCGTCGTTGCTCCATTACAGGCTTTTGGCCCGAACGTAGCACGCCCCCACCCATCAACGCTCAGTCGAACACCTCCCTCAAGTTCAAATCGCGCGCACACGCTTCGCCTCGTATGTCGGTGGGCTCAGTGTTTCCACACCACCAGGCGCCGAGCAAGGCCGCGATCCCATCTGCCGATCTTCGATGGCGGCGCGCTGCGCGCCCAACTCAAAGGCCGCTACGCCGACTTTGACTATGCGGTCGCAACTTACGACCAGACGCTGATCACTGCGTTGAGCGAAGTCGCGACGCAACTCGGCGAGATCCGGTCGACCGATATCCAACTCGGGGCAGGCTCGTCCTGGCGACGCTTGCCGTCGCGCTTGCCACGTTCATGAACGTGCTGGATTCATCGATTGCGAACGTTGCGATTCCGACCATCTCCGGCAATCTTGGCGTATCCGTCGATGAAGGCACGTGCGTGATCACCTTGTTCGCGGCGGCCAATGCCGTGGCGATTCCGCTAACCGGGTGGCTTGTGCGGCGGGTGGGGCAGGTCAAGCTGTTTGTGGCCGCGATCCTGTTGTTCGTCTTTTCTTCGTGGTTGTGCGGCATGGCGCCGAACCTGCCTGTGCTGCTTGCCGCTCGCATCTTGCAGGGTGCTGGCGGGGCCGCTGATCCCGTTGTCGCAATCCATCCTGCTGGGCTCCTATCCGAAGGAAAAGAGTTCGCTGGCACTGGCGTTGTGGGCGATGACCGCGACTGTCGGCGCGTCTATTGGTCGTCGCGTTACAGCTTGATTAGTTAAGCATCTGTTGTATCGAATCAATATCTCAAATTAAACGCCAGCCCTCGTCCAACAAGGGACACCGGCACGGGCCTTACAGCCAAACCTGACCGCCACGGAAAACATCCCAGTCGCACGTGACAAAAACGGCTTACCGGTAAAATTGTCCATTGCCAGAGCGCGTGGCCTGACTTAGTGTGATGACCTGTTCAGTGCTTTTTACGCGTAATGCTTGATCCCACAGAAGAACTCTCGCCGTTTCAGTTGCGCCTCGCGTCGATGGACGACTTTTCGTTCGCCGAGGCTCTCACGCGCAACAACATGAACGGCTATTACCGCCGACACAATCTCGTCTGGCGAAGCGACCTTTTTCTCAGCAGCTGGCGCGAGTCGGAAAACTTCGTGCTGATAGGCAACGGCGAGGCGATCGGCGTGATGCGCGTGACCGAAGAAGGCAATTCGCTGCATATCCGCGATGTCCAGGTGGTCGAAGGATGGCGCCGTACCGGTGCAGGCACCTTCCTGCTGGAAACGGCTCATCGATGGGCTCGCGCTCGCGGACTCACGGAAACGCAATTGCGCGTGTTCGTCGATAACCCCGCTGCCCGACTCTATATCCGGATGGGCTACAAAACAGCCGGCTCGCGGCTCGCGCAGTTCGGCGCGATCAGGCACATGGTGCGCTGCGTATAGAAGCAATACAAAAGCACAACGAAAGCAGCACCGCGCTACTGTTCGCCGTCGCGGGCAAAGAACGCGCGCGGACTTTCTCCAAACGCACGCCGGAACATGGCCGAGAAGGCACTCTGGCTGTGGTAGCCGAGCGTTTGCGCGACCTGCGCAAGCGGTCTTCCCTGGCTCAGCAAGGGGATCGCATGCGCGAGCACCACCTGCTGGCGCCACTGCGAAAAACTCACGCCCAACTCACGTTTGAACAGTCGCGCGATCGTGCGAGTGCTCGCGCCAGCTTGCTCGGCCCAGCTTTCAAGCGAATCGGCAGCAGCGGGATCGGCGAGAACCGCTTCGCAAAGCGCCAGCAGACGTTTGTCGATGGGCATTGGGACGGACAGGGGCAATGGCTGCGAGCGCGTGATTTCATCGATGGCAAGCGTGCCCAACAGGCGCTCGCGTTCGCGCGAGATGGCCGTGTCGTCGAGCGCCAGCACGACCTCGCGCAATAACGGCGACACCTCCACCACGCGACACGTATCCAGTCCCGCCGGCACCACGCTTGGGTCCACATACAGCGTGCGCAAGTGCGCGTCCTCTACGATAACCACCTCATGCGTCACGCTCGGCGGCAACCAGATCGCGCGGGACGGCGGTACGAGCCAGGTCGAGCCCGACGCTGCAATACGCAATACCCCGTGCGACGCGCACGCAAGTTGCGCCCACGCGTGCGTATGCTGCGCGATGCGCACGCCGGCGGCCATCGGCCGGGAGCGTACGCGGATCGGGTGCGCGCGCGTGGGCGACGACTCGGCCGGAATGTCGAGATGTTCGACGGTGCCGGGTGGCGGATTGTCATCGGGCGGGGCGAACATGGCTTCCTCAGCGTTTTTTCAACGGGAATATTAAAGCCATTGCCGCCGATATTGCGCTTGGCATAATGCCGATGGACGAATTTCGAGGGGCATGCATGCAATACGTTTTCATCTACGGCACGCTGCGCGCGGGCGAAATCAACGACATCTCACGCGCGGCTGAGCGTCATGGAATCGCGGCGCCCGAGTTTGTCGGCGTGAGCGAGATCAATGGGCGCCTGTATGACTTCGGCCAGTATCCGGGCCTCGTGCTCGATGCCACGGCGGGCCCGGTTATCGGCGATGTATACCGGATCGACGATGCGCTCATTCCCGTGCTCGATGGCATCGAAATGATCGTGCCGGGTGTCGAAGGCCTGTATCGCGTGGAAACGGTGCAGGCTGCGGTCGAGATCGATCAGCGGCGCGAGGTCATCGAATGCATGACGTATCCGGTCGCGGAGAAGTCGGTGAAAGGGTGTCGGTTTATCGAAGGCGGGGATTGGATCAGCTACCGGCTGAGCCTGCTTCTGTAAGGTTCTTTCCATAAACATAGGCAAGCGGCCGGCTGGTCAGTGTGTTCGATGCGTTTGCTGCGCCGCCGATCGGAATTCACGCTGTGTTTCCGCAGCGACGGCATTTGCCATTGCGTGTGCGTTTATTTCTCGATTTACTTGAAGCTACGGTGCACCAGGGTATTGGGGATGAGGCTGGGATCGGCGCTTGTTGTT
>NZ_JBAUSA010000094.1:0-2151 GCF_049581465.1 Caballeronia sp.
CCGGCCGTTCGCCAGTTTCTTCAGTTCGTCGAGTTCGTGGGCGTAGCCGCGTAGCGTGTGCTCCGACAGCCGTCGCTCGTGCTCGAGTATCGACAGATAGGCGGCAACCGGATCGGCCGTCATGTCAGCGGGGCAGCAAGCGGCTAAGCGCGGCGCTCGCGAGCGTGGCGATCTGCGTCAGGAAGTCGGTCGCCATGCCTTCGTGGAAGCGGCGTGGATCGGGCGAACCCATCACGAGCAAGCCGAACGTCGGCGCGTCCGGGCCGGTAGTCGGATCGCGCAAGGCCAGCAGGGCGATGGATTCAGTGGTGTTCGCGGTATCGACCACGCCGTCGGTCGTCGCCGATGCCACCGACACCGAACTCGCCGATGTCAGCCACTGCGCGGCCTCGAAGCCCGTGTTCGCGCCGCAATACGGCGTGGCAAGGCCGTTCGTGAACGAGCGTACTTCCTCACTTGTCAGCCGTGCAAACTCGGCCTGGGTATAGGGCTCGGCGACATCCCATACGCGCAGCGCGGCTTGCGGAACATCGAAGATTTCACACAGGCCGGCCGGAATCGTCTTGGGTAAGGCGTGCGGGTCGCGTTCGGCCATCACGCGAATCGTCCAGCGATGAAACTTCGACGCAATGCTGTCGTTTTCGTGCCCGTAACGCAGCAGTTCGGCCAGCCGCCGCTCCATCTGCTTGTTCTTGTCACGCAGCATTTCCATCTGGCGTTCTTGCAGCGATACCGCCGACTTTCCGTGCGGGTTGGACAGGCGGATCGCGCCAAGCAATTCGGCGTGTTCAGCAAAAAAATCAGGGTTAGCGATCAGGTAATCGGCGACTTCACGTTCGTTCATGGTCTCTTGCAGCGTCTAGGTCGTAACGATCAGTTGGCGTCGGCGAGTTCAATCTCGCCTTCGAATACGGTGGTAGCCGGTCCCGCCATGAACAGCGGTGCGCCGGTATTTTGCGCGCCTTCCCACGCAATGGTCAGCGTCCCGCCATGCGTCTGAACCGCGACCGGCGAATCCAGCAAGCCGCGCCGGATGCCCGCCGCGACCGCTGCGCACGCGCCCGTTCCGCATGCCAGCGTTTCACCCGCGCCGCGCTCGAACACCCGCAACTTCACGGCGTTCCGGTTCACGATTTGCATGTAGCCGGCATTCACGCGCTTCGGAAAACGTGCGTGACGCTCGATCAAGGGCCCCTCAGTCAATACCGGGGCACTTTCGACGTCGGCCACGATTTGCACTGCATGTGGATTGCCCATTGATACCACCGACACCCAGCGCGTTTCGCCGTGCACATCGAGCGGCCAAAGCGTATCCGCGGTTTCTTCGCGGCCTTGCAACCCGTCAGCTTTGAATGGCACCAAAGCGGGTTCGAATTCCGGTCGCCCCATGTCGACGACAACGTCGCCGTTTTCTTTCATGGTCAGGCCGATCACGCCTTGTTGAACCTGCACCTGGACGCTCATCTTGCTGGTCAGGCCCTGATCGCGCACATACTTCACAAAACAGCGCGCACCGTTACCGCAATGTTCCACCTCGCCGCCATCGCAATTGAAAATGCGATATTTGAAATCTGCGCCTTCAATGTCAGGTTTCTCGACCAGCAGCAATTGATCAGCGCCCACACCGAAGTGCCGGTCGGCGAGCGCGCGCACCTGCGCCGCACTCAGGGAGAGCGGTTTCGTGTAGCCGTCGAGCACGACAAAGTCGTTGCCCGCGCCATGCATCTTGGTGAATTTCAGTTTCATGTCGCTATTGTAAGTGACACGCGCCGACTGCACGCCTCGGCCGATCGGGGGATGACTCCGGCAATTCGGTGCTGGCGCTCAATTTCAATAAAGCCCGGGTTCGCCGGGCGGCCGGGTCTTGAAGCGCCTGTGCACCCAATAATATTGTTCGGGCAGCAGCCTGACTTGCTCTTCAAGATAGGCGTTCATGCGGCGCGCGTCGGCTTCGTCGTCACCGGAAGGATAGTTGTCCCACGGTTCCAGGATCTTCAGCTTATAACCCTTGTAGTGGGGCAATACCTCGCCTACGAACGGCACGACCTGCGCGCGGCCCGTCTTGGCCAGTCGGCCGACGGCCGTCAGCGTGCACGCCTGCACGCCGAAAAACGGCACGAACGTGGAATTGCGCATGCCGTAGTCCATGTC
>NZ_JBAUSA010000095.1:0-1837 GCF_049581465.1 Caballeronia sp.
CGGTGAACGCAACGTGATTAAGGCCGCGGCGGCCGTCGGGGAGTTGCAGCAGGAACAGGTCATGATGACCGCCGTGCGGCGCGCAACGCATGAACGCGCCGCGCTCCGGATAGCGATCCGACGTCTCGAAACCAAGCAAGTCGTGATAGAACTTTTCCTGTTCGGCTATGCAATTCGTGAAGAAGACGACATGACCGACTTCGATGGGTTCCGCGCGCTCATACACGGGACTCGGGGTATCGATGCGCAGATTCTGACCCCATACATTCGAGGGCGAGCCCTTGATATCCAGTGCGCGCTTGCGCGTGACTTCGACGCGGATAGCCATGCCGTTCGGGTCGATGCAACCGACCGCATCGCTGGTTTCAAAGTGGCCTGGCTGACCCGCGAACTTGCCGCGTAACGCGTCGAGTTCTTCCATCGTCGCAACACCCCATGTCACTTCGCGCAGCGTCGGACCCGGTTCGAAAGCGGGCGGGAGCGCGGGATCGTTTGCGTCGACGACCATGATCGTGCAGCCGTTCTGCGCTTCAAAACGCGCATGGGTTTCATCGTGCGCGACTTCTTTCAGGCCCCAGTCGCTGAAAAATGTCCTGCACGTTGGGAGGTCCGTCACGCCGTAAGTGATCTGTTCAATGCCAAGAATAGTCATGACTTGCTTCCTAGTTGGCCCACGGCAGCGGAGCGTCGTTCATACCCCAGTAAAGGCTCTTCTGCTGCATGTATTCGCGAATGCCGAGGTGGCCCTTTTCGCGTCCCATGCCGCTGTCCTTCCAGCCGCCGAATGGCGTCGAAATCGAAAATTGCTTGTACGTGTTGATCCAGACGGTGCCGGTTTCCAGCGCGCGGCCCACTCGCCAGGCACGCTTGTAGTCGTTCGTCCAGATGCCGGCTGCGAGACCGAAGACGCTGGCGTTGGCTTCGCGCATGAGCGACGCTTCATCGTCGAAAGGCAGCACGACGAGGACCGGCCCGAAGATTTCTTCCTGGCAGATACGCGCCTCGTTGGTCAGGCCATCGAGGATCGTGGGCGAGTAAAAGAAGCCTTGCTCGCGGCCGTCGCCTGCGGGACGTTCTCCGCCGCACAGCAGCTTGCCGCCCTCTTCCAGTCCGAGCGCCACGTAGCGCTCGACCGAGTCGCGATGCTGTCCCGTGATGAGCGGTCCCATCTGCGTGTCCTCGCGCGACGGGTCGCCCACGCGCAGACGGCGCGCGCCTTGCACCAGGCGCGCGACGAACATGTCATAGATCGAGCGCTGCACGAACAGGCGCGAACCCGCGATGCACGACTCGCCCGATGAACTGAAGATGCCGTACAGCACGCCATTCACCGCATGGTCAATGTCCGCATCGTCGAACACGATGGTCGGCGACTTCCCACCCAGTTCCAGCGAGACCGGCATCAGCTTGTCCGCCGCCAGCCGAGCGATACCACGCCCGACTTCCGTGCCGCCGGTGAACGCGATCTTTTTAACCAGCGGATGGCGCACCAGCGCGTCGCCGACAATCGACCCCTTGCCCGGCAGGACGCTCAGCACGCCCTTCGGCACGCCGGCTTCCTCGCAGATACGGGCAAGCGCCAGCGAAGCCAGTGGCGTCACCTCAGCGGGCTTCAAAACGACTGCGTTGCCGGCGGCCAGCGCCGGCGCGAGCTTTTGCGCATCGGAAGCGATCGGTGAATTCCACGGCGTGATCGCCGCTACGACGCCGAGCGGTTCATACACGCTCATCGTCATGAAATCGCCGCGAGAAGGCGTGAGCGACTCCTCAAGCGTTTCGACGCAGGCGGCGAAGTAGCGGAACGTGTTGGCCGCGCTCGTGACCAGTCCGCGCGTCT
>NZ_JBAUSA010000096.1:0-2725 GCF_049581465.1 Caballeronia sp.
GTGGTCGTTCTGCATAAGTCGGATTTTCTTGCTTATTTCTGTTAGCCCCTATCCGGGGCGGGACTTCATTTCTTTTCAAACGCGAAAAGAAACGAAGCAAAGAAACGCGTTCAAACCGCGAATACCTAAGTGTCGTCGTCAATCACTTCAGGTCTCTGGCACGAACGTAGCGCAGCCCCGTAACCTCAACCCGCAGCCGAACACCCTCCCCAAGCCCAAACCGCCCACACACGCTTCGCCCCGACGGCCGCAATCCCGTCGCCAGCGGCAACACCAATGGCAATGGCAGCGGCAACGGCAACACCAGCGGTATGGCCGCCGGTACCGCTGCTGGTAAGGCTGGTGACAAGGCCCGACGTTCGAAGTGCCGGTGATAAGACGCGTTAATGGTAGCGCTGATGGTGAGGCGCGCTAACGGTCACTTTGGCGCTGAGGCTGCCTGAAAACCTTTCGGGCTCGGGTTTTGCGGAGTGCGCTTCAGGGCGGGGTGCGTGGACCGCCGGCTTTTGGTGGTAGGAGAGCACGAACAGTTGGTTGGGGGTAGGACCGTTGGGGCGAAGCGTGTGTGTGCGGATTGTGCTTGGGATGGGTGTTCGACTGCGTGTTAAATTTTTGGTAACGCTGCTACGTTCGTGCCAAAGACCTGAAGTGAGCGACGACGACACTGAGGTATTCGCGGTTTGAACGCGTTTCTTTGCTTCGTTTCTTTTCGCGTTTGCAAAGAAATGAAGTCCCGCCCCGGATAGGGGCTAACAGAAATAAGCAAGAAAATACTACTTATGCAGAACGACCACGCTAGCAGAAGGACTCAATGCTCGCCCCACACTCGCCGCGCGCAGCACCCCCCTCCACCCTAGCCCCACACTCGCCGCAAGCAGCACCCCCCCAAAACCCCCGGACACTTGATCATCGCCTTGAAGCCCACCCCTCAGCAGCATCTGGAATTCACCGCACCTCGCGACGACAACGCGCGGCTCGCCAACCTGTGCGGTCCCCTCGACGAAAATCTTCGCCAGATCGAGCAGGCACTCGACGTGACGCTAGCCCGTCGCGGCCACAAGATCAGCATCCGTGGGCGCGGCGCAAAAGTTGCCCTCACGGCGCTGGAGAACTTCTACAACCGCGCCAAAGACACGCTGTCAGTAGACGACATCCAACTGGCGCTGGTCGAAGCGCGCAACAAGGCTCGCCGCGACAAACCATCGAATAACCTGAATTCAGATCCCATCGATCCCCGTTTTCGCGGCGACCCGGATCATCCCTTCGACGAACCCAGCGCCACCATCGACCTGGGCGAGGAAGAAGATCCCGGCCCAAAGCTCTACACCCGACGCGCCGACTTGCGCGGCCGCACACCCATGCAGCGCGAATACCTCAGGCAGATCATCGCGCACGATGTGACGTTCGGCATCGGACCGGCCGGCACGGGCAAAACCTATCTGGCAGTCGCATGCGCCGTCGACGCGCTCGAACGCGATCAGGTAAAACGCATCGTACTGACTCGCCCAGCCGTGGAAGCAGGCGAACGGCTCGGCTTCCTGCCAGGCGATCTCGCACAGAAAGTGGACCCGTATTTGCGCCCGCTGTACGACGCGCTCTACGACCTCCTCGGCTTCGATAAAACCGCCAAGATGTTCGAGCGCCAGATGATCGAAATCGCGCCGCTCGCGTACATGCGCGGCCGGACGCTGAATCATGCTTTCATCATCCTCGACGAGGCACAGAACACCACGCCCGAACAAATGAAAATGTTCCTCACGCGGATCGGGTTCGGATCGAAGGCGGTCGTCACCGGCGACACCACGCAAGTCGACCTGCCCCGTGGCCACCGAAGCGGGCTGATCGAAGCGAAACATGTTCTAGCCGATGTCCGCGGCATCGCCATGACGCATTTCACCAGCGCCGACGTGGTTCGCCATCCGCTGGTAGCGCGCATCGTGGAAGCCTACGACGCCCAGGCGCAACGCGACGCCGCGGCCAAACCGACGCCCTGAAAGCATGACCACTACGCCCAAACTCGCCCTGACGCTGCAGTTCCCCGCCTCAAAGGCGTTCCCCGCGCACAAGGCAATGCTGTCGCGCGCGACGCTCACGCGCTGGATCAAGGCGTCGCTGTTCGCGGATGCCGAGTTGACCCTGCGCTTCGTCGACACCGATGAAGGACGCGCGCTCAACCGGTCGTATCGGCAGAAGGACTACGCGACCAATGTGCTGACGTTCGCGTACGCCGAGTCGGAGGACGATCCGGTCAGCGGCGACCTTATTTTCTGCTGCCCAGTGGTGGAACGCGAGGCAGCCGAACAGAACAAACCGCTAGCCGCGCACTACGCGCATCTGATCGTGCACGGCACGCTGCACGCGCAGGGCTACGATCACGAAGACGAGGCGGAAGCCGAGGAAATGGAGTCGATCGAAACCGGTATCTTGCAAATGCTAGGATTCACCGATCCTTATTTGCCGCTGCCGCCGGACTAAAACGTGACCGACGATCCCACGTCCAAACTTGCGCCAATCCCGCCCGACTACCCTCCGGTCTTTAAGGAATCGCGCCTGCTGACGGACGACGAACTCGCCAAATCGCGTGAAGCAGCGCTCGCGAACTGGGATCGCAAGACGGATTTATGGCTGTTCGGCTATGGCTCGCTGATATGGAATCCGGGCTTGCCCACGGTCGAAACGGTGCCTGCCAAGGTCCATGGATATCATCGCGGGCTGTATTTGTGGT